>JBKPJK010000454.1:0-5645 GCA_046730635.1 Pseudomonadota bacterium
GGTCGAGCGGGTGGCGCACCACATGCCCGCCAATCCGCACAACGCAGACTATCTCGCGACCAAACGCAAGAAGAGCGGGCATCTAGCCTAGCCGCAGGAGCCGGCGCACGTCGTCGAAGCTGCGCGCGATCTCCTCGACGCCCTCTTTTCGAAGCATCTCGTCATGCCCGTCGAGGCAATGCGAGCCCGCCGCCAGTCCAATGACCCGTGCGCCGGATGCAAGCGCGCCGGTGACGCCCACGCGCGAATCTTCAATGATCACGCTCTGCTCGATCGCAACGCCAATTTGCTCAGCGGCGTAGAGATAGAGGTCGGGCGCGGGTTTCCCGTGTTCGACATGCTCTCGACCGCTGTAAATGTGGTCTCCGAACGCTTCGGCCAAGCCGAGATGCTCGAGATGGATTCGGATCCAGCGCGTCGAGCTGGAGGAGGCGACTGCCCTTGGCAGGTCAGGCGGTAGTGACTGTACGAACTGAACGGCGCCAACGACCTCCGCTAGGCCTTCGCGAAGTGCTCGGGCGCTCTCCTCCTGCATCCGCTCATGGAATTGCCCAGGGATCTCGCGGCCGATGTGCGTCTCGATCGCCGCCACCACGTCGCGGCCGTTCAGTCCGGTGAATTTCGTAAGGGCATCATGGAGTGTCGTCTCGTGCCCCATTTCGGTCAGCAGTTCGGCCGTCAGCCGGTTGAGCTCGAGCTCGCTTTCGAGGAGCACGCCGTCGAAATCGAAGATGATCCCCGCGGAATCAGGCATCGTCTTCGAACAAAGCCGTCCCGACGCGCACCGCCGTTGCCCCCAGCATCACTGCCTGCTTGTAGTCACCTGACATGCCCATGCTGAGCGTCATGACGTCATGACGGCGCGCCAACTTATTGAGAAGCGCGAAGAAAGGTGTAGGCTCGGGGCCAAGCGGAGGGATGCACATCAGGCCTGCCAGCGGAAGCGGCGAGGCCCTCACCGCGGCTACGAGCTCGCCGACCTCGGCGATCGCGCACCCACCCTTTTGCTCTTCCTCGCCGATATTTACCTGCACGTAGACCTCAGGATACCGATCGGCTTTTCCCGGCTCCCTGACGAGCGCGTCGAGAAGTGAGGCGCGATCGAGCGAGTGGATCACGTCGAACAGCCTCACAGCCTCCGCAGCCTTGTTCGACTGCAGCCGGCCGATCCCGTGCAGGCGGACACCCGGGTGCCGAGCGAGAATCGGTGGCCATTTGGCAAGTGCCTCCTGCACGCGGCTTTCGCCGAAATCGCGTTGGCCGGCGTCGACCAGCTCTTCGATCTCGTCGGCCGTCCTAGTTTTGCTGACTGCGATCAGTTGCACGTCGGCCGGGTCCCGGCGCGCAAGCTTGGCCGCGGACGCAATTCCTTCGAGAATCCGGTCTCTTCGATCGGCGGCGCTGCTCATCGAACCGCGCTATAGGAAGCGCGATGCATGGCCGCCACCACTCATGGCCTCGGACCTGGCTGATGACCGACGAGCGCATGGGAGACCGGCTATGGGAGGCGGTTGCGCGGCTACCCGACGCGGCTGGGATCGTGTTTCGCCATTATTCGCTGCCGCCCGAGCTCCGGGCAGATCTGGCCGCGCGGCTCGCCGAAATGGCGGACGAGCGCGGGATCACGCTAGCCGTCGCCCGGGATGTCGAACTCGCCCGACGCGTCGGGGCCGCGCTCGTCCACAATCCGGCGTGCGCCCCTGCCGACCTCCCCTTCTCGCTCTCAGTCCACAGGCTGGAGGAAGCGCACGCCGCGAGAGCGGCCGGTGCGGCCTTGGTCTTCGTTTCGCCGGTACGTGCGACAACCTCGCACCCCGGACAGCCGCCGCTCGGGCCGGAACGCGCAGGCGAGATCGCGCGCGCGACCGGCGTCCCGGCCATTGCGCTGGGCGGAATGGACGCTGAAAAGTTCGCGCTGCTCGAACGCGAAGGCTTCTACGGCTGGGCTGGAATCGACGCCTGGCTTAGAACTTGAAGGCCGTACCGACGTAGACGGCCTGGCTGTCGCGCCGGACGTCTTGAAGGGCCGGCATGCGGTCGCGCTCGATATTGTATCGGACGCCGCCGGTCACCGCGATGCGCCGCGAAATGTCGTAGGAGGCGCCAGCGTCGAGCGAATAATTGTCGCCCTTGCGAAGCGCTGCCATCGGATGCCCATCGCTCTTGTCCGCGCCCACAGCGACCCGCGTCGTCAGGCGATTGCTGAGCGAATAGCTGACGCCGACGATCGCACTTTCACGGCCGCCGATCGCGCTGTTCGGATCCTTGACCTTCGCCACGTCACCCGAAACGGCGAACCTCTTCCAACCGATCGCGACGCCGAGATTGTAGCTCGTCGGGTTGAGCGCGTTGACCGCAGCCGTCGGGACCGCCGCGCTTGCAAGCTGAGTCGCCGGGGTGACGGCCCGGGCGCGAATCGCCACGCGCACCTGCGACGGGCGGCCCTTGGCCGGAGCCGGCGTGAACTTGAAATCGGTGAGAGCGAGGCTCTTGCCGGCAAATGCTGCTGCGAGCTTCGGATCGCCGTTGGCCGGCGTGAAGGACGAAATCGGGTCGAAGCTCAGCGACACCGGCGCCGGTCGCTTCTTGGAGCTGCTACTTGCCGCGACCGCCGGGGTCAGCACGAGGCCGCCCGCCGCGAGTGCGGCCAGCAACCTGGCTTCCTTCCGGTGGACGATCTTCAACACAGAAAACCCCTTGTTCCTGAGTCGATATAGTTGGGAATGGCTGAAGGTTCCATGACTCAGAATCGATTCGTTCATCCCCTGTTGCTGACTCACCACAATAATGCGCCGCGGCGGGACGGAACGGACCGCTTCGGGACACCTTGCGAGAGGGGCCCGACTATCTATAACGCCGCCACAACTTCCAGAAGCCGGTTTCAAGGATCCTCGATGACTCGTCTGCACACGACCGCTGCCGCATTGCTGGTTTTGGCCCTGTCGGCGTCGGGGTGCGCGAAGAACAAGCAGCTCCCGACCCGCCTCGCGCCGTCGCGCATGACGACGATCGGGGTCAACGCCTATCTGTGGCGCGCTGCGCTGGATACCGTCTCGTTCGCGCCGCTGCTTCAGGCCAATCCGAGCAGCGGCGTCATCATCACCGATTGGTATGCGAACCCGAAGGCTCCGGGCGAGCGGGTGAAGCTGACCGTTACGATCCTCGACCAGGATTTGCGCGCCGACGCGCTTCGAGTGTCGGCCTCGCGCCAGACCAACCAGAACGGGACCTGGGTCGAAGCTCCGGTTTCGGGCGCGACCGTGCAGAAGCTCGAGGACATTATCCTGACGCGCGCCCGCGACCTGCGCCGCACCTCCGTCCCCGGCTGATTCGTTCCCCATGAGCAGCCGATTCAACCCGGCTGAGGCCGACCGCCGCTGGCAGGAGCGCTGGGCGGAGCGGGGAAGCTTCGCGGCCGACAGCAACAGCGCCAAGCCCAAGACCTACATCCTCGAGATGTTCCCCTACCCATCGGGGCGCATCCACATGGGCCACGTCCGCAACTACACCATGGGGGACGTGATCGCCCGGTACCGCCGGATGCAGGGCCACGAAGTCCTTCACCCGATGGGCTGGGACGCATTCGGGATGCCGGCCGAGAACGCGGCCATGGAGCGCGGCGTCCATCCCGGCGAATGGACCTGGGCGAATATCGCGACGATGCGCGACCAGCTGAAGCGGATCGGCTTCGCGCTCGACTGGTCGCGCGAGCTCGCGACCTGCGACCCCGCATATTACGGGCACGAGCAGGCACTGTTCCTCGACTTGTTCGACGCCGGGCTCGTCTATCGCAAGGAGAGCGAGGTCAATTGGGATCCGGTCGACATGACCGTTCTCGCCAACGAGCAGGTGATCGACGGCCGCGGATGGCGCTCGGGGGCACCGGTCGAGCGGCGAAAGCTGGCCCAGTGGTTCTTGAGGATCACCCAGTTCGCCGATGAGCTTCTGGAGGGCCTGTCGACGCTCGACCAGTGGCCCGACAAGGTCAGGCTGATGCAGGAGAACTGGATCGGCAGGAGCCGCGGACTGCAGTTCCGGTTCCGCCTCGCCGACAGTGTCGACGGAATCGGGGATGTCGAGGTCTTCACGACGAGGCCGGACACGATCTTCGGCGCCAGCTTCGTCGCGGTTGCAGCCGACCACCCCATCGCGCAGGCCGTGGCCGCAACCGACCCGCGAGCCGCAGAGTTCGTCGCGGAGTGCCGCGCCGGGGGCACCAGCGCCGCCGAGATCGAGACTGCGGAGAAAAAGGGCTATCGTACCTCGATCGAGGTCGTTCATCCGCTTGACGGTCAATGGCGCCTGCCTGTCTACATCGCGAACTTCGTACTGATGGACTATGGAACAGGCGCGATCTTCGGCGTTCCCGGACACGATCAGCGCGATTTCGAATTTGCGAGGCAATATCATTTGCCTATCAAGCGCGTCGTAGCGGCGAGCAGCGATCTCGCTTCCGAGCCGATCGGGAGCGAGGCGGAAAGCACTTACGGGGTCGCGGTCAACTCGAACTTTCTCAATGGCCTGACGAGCGAGCAGGCAGCCGCGGAGATCATCCGCCGCGCTGAAGATGCCAGCTGGGGCAAGGGCACCACCGCCTATCGCCTGCGCGACTGGGGCGTATCGCGTCAGCGCTACTGGGGCACGCCGATTCCCATCATTCATTGCGGCGGTTGCGGCGCAGTTCCCGTGCCGCGCGATCAGCTGCCGGTCGTCCTCCCGGACGACGTGACCTTCGACGTCCCCGGGAATCCGCTGGACCGCCATCCGACCTGGAAGCACGTGACTTGCCCGAGCTGCGGTGCCGAAGCTGTCCGGGAAACCGACACGCTCGATACGTTCGTCGACTCCGCTTGGTATTTCATCCGATTCGCCAGCCAGCCGGACGCCAAGCCGTTCGATCGGGCCGAAGCCGAGGAATGGCTTCCGGTGGCGCAATATATCGGCGGCGTCGAGCACGCGATCCTGCACCTGCTCTACGCCCGCTTTTGGACTCGGGCGCTTCAGCACATCGGCCTCATCGGAATGTCCGAACCGTTCAAGGGGCTGTTCACGCAGGGGATGGTCACGCACGAGACCTACCGTGCGGGCGACGGCAGCTGGCTCAGCCCGGACGAGGTGCGCAAGGATGGCGACGACTGGATCCACATCGGAAGCGGTCACCCGGTCACGACCGGCCGCGTCGAGAAGATGTCCAAGTCCAAGCGCAACACGGTCGACCCCGAGCCGATCCTGGAGAAATACGGTGCGGACGCGGTGCGCTGGTTCATGCTGTCGGACAGCCCGCCCGAACGCGATCTCGAATGGTCGGAAGCGGGGATCGAGGGCGCGTCGCGGTTCGTCCAGCGGGTGTGGCGGCTTGCGAGCGGCGCGCAGGAGGGCGCTGGCGAGGCGCCAGACGCGCTGCACAAAGCGCGACGCACCTTCGATGCCGGCCTCGGACCATTCCAGGTCGCGCTCGGGCGGGCTGTCGGACAGCATGAACCAGCGCACCGCGTCGGCCCCGTACTTCGCCAGGATCGGCTCCGGGTCGACCGTGTTGCGCTTGGACTTGGACATCTTCTCGACGCGGCCGTTGACGACCGGGTGACCGCTCTCGATGTGGACCCAGTCGTCGCCGTCCTTCCGGACTTCGTCGGGGCTCAGCC
>JBKPJK010000455.1:0-9674 GCA_046730635.1 Pseudomonadota bacterium
CCCCGCGACGGGCGCGACGGCGGTGGGGATCGGCCAGGCGGCGCTCGACGCCGCGGTCAATTACGCCAAGGAGCGCAAGCAGTTCGGCCAGCCGATCGCGGATTTCCAGGCGACGCAGTTCACTCTGGCGGACATGGAAACGGAGCTCCAGGCCGCGCGCTACCTGCTCTACGTTGCGGCGGCGAAGGTGACGGCCAACGCCCCTGACAAGACGAAGTTCGCGGCCATGGCCAAGCGCCTGGCGACTGACAGCGGTTCGTCGATCGTCGATCGGGCGCTGCAGCTTCACGGCGGCTACGGCTACCTGATGGACTATCCGATCGAGCGATTCTGGCGCGACCTCCGAGTCCACTCGATCCTCGAGGGCACCAACCAGGTCATGCGAGTCATCATCAGCCGCGACATGCTGCGTCAGTAGCCGCATGAAGAAAGCGCCGCTTCCATTCGATCCGTTCGCGCTCGCACAGGCTGCCGGCGAAGCCGCGATCGGTCTCGCAGCACGCCCCGCGGAATTGCTCAACGTCCAGCTCGAAGCCGCCAAGCAGTGGAGCGAGTTCTGGTCCGACGCGCTCTCGGGCAAGCCATCCGAAAAGCCGCGCGACCGCCGGTTCTCCGCTCCGGAATGGCAGGACGATCCCTATTACCGCGCGATCCGCGACTCTTACTTGTTGGCCTCGAGGCAGTTGCGTGACGTCGTCGACCGGGCGGCGGGCCAGGGCTCGAACGGAGCCATGGCGCGCTTCCTTCTCGACCAATATCTGAACGCCGTTGCGCCGAGCAATTTCGCCAGCACCAATCCCGAAGTGGTGAGGCGCGTCCAGGAGACCGGCGGCGCGAACCTCGTCCAGGGGTTCATGAACCTGCTCGAGGACGTCGGCAGCGGGAAGGGCATCGTCCAGCGCCGAACCGATCCGAACGCGTTCGAAAAGGGCAAGACGATCGCCGCCACACCGGGCTCGGTCGTTTACGAAAATGAGCTGTTCCAGCTGATTCAGTACAATCCGGCGACCGAAAAGGTAGCCGCCGAGCCTTTGCTCTACGTGCCGCCGCTAGTGAACCGCTACTACATGATCGACCTCGTGCCGCGGCAGAGCCTGGTCAAATGGCTCGTCGAGGAAGGCCGCACCGTCTTCGTGATCAGCTGGGTAAACCCAGGCCCGGAGCATAAGGACAAGAATGTCGGCGACTACGTGCTTTCGGGTGTCGTCGAGGCAGTCACCCAGGTTCGCAAGCGCACCGGCGCCGCCCCCGATCTATTCTCCTTCTGTCTTGGTGGAACGCTCGTGGCGATCGCCCTCGCCTGGCTTGCCGCCAAAGGCCGACCGGATGAGGTCAACTCGGCCACGCTCATCGGCTCGCTCGTCGACTTCTCGGACATGCGCGACTGGTCGGCTTTCGTCCACGAAGCCCATATCGGAGCGCTCGAGGGCCATCTCGAAGCCCAAGGCTTCGCCGACAGCCTCGAGCTTCAGCGCCTGTTCGCCGCGATGCGCGCCAACGATCTCATCTGGTCGTCGGTGATCAACCATTACCTGCTCGACAGGCCGGCGCCCCCCTCCGACCTTCTCTACTGGTTCGAGGACGGCGCGCGGATCCCGGCGGCTTTCCTGAAGAGCTACAACCGCGAGCTGCTTCTTGAGAACAAGTTGAAGGAGCCTGCAGGTTTTACGGTGGGCGACGTCGCGATCGACCTCGCCGATATCACGACGCCGATGTTGGTGATCGCGCTGAAGGACGATCACGTCTCCGCGTGGGAGGCGGTCTACGGCGGCGCGCGTCACCTTGGGGCCGACTTCGTGCTCGGCGGATCGGGCCATAACGCCGGCATCGTCAATCCGCCGTCCGCGAACAAGCACGGCTATTGGACCAATCCTCAACAGCCCGCGGACGCAAAAGCCTGGCTCGCAACTGCAACGCGGCATGAGGGAAGCTGGTGGCCATGGTGGACGCGCTGGCTGAGCTCGAAGGGAAGCAAGAAGCAAGTCGATGCGCGCAAGCCCAGGAACCCGATCGAACCCGCGCCGGGCCGCTACGCGATGATGCCGTGATGGACGCGGTGACGACGCAGCAGGACGTGCTGACCACCAAGGAAGGGCTCGCGGGCCGTCTGCGGCTCAACCGGCCCAAGGCGCTGCACAGCCTCAACCGGCAGATGGTCCGGGATATGGCGAATGCTTTGATCGAATGGCGCGACGATCCGGATGTTCGCATCGTCCTCATCGACCACGCGGAAGGTCGCGGGTTCTGCGCGGGGGGCGACGTCGTCGGCATCTCTCAGGACGTCGATGGCCACGAGGCAGCGGCGCGCGCCTTCTTCTTCGACGAATATCGGCTCAACCACCTCGAATATACCTACGCCAAGCCCGGCGTCGCCTTCATGGACGGAATCACGATGGGCGGCGGGGTCGGGATTGCGCTTCCCTGCCGCTACCGCGTCGCGACCGAGCGCACCGTGCTGGCGATGCCGGAAACGACCATCGGCATCTTCCCGGACGTCGGCGGGGGTCGTTATCTCTCGCGTCTGCGCGGCCGCCTCGCCCAATTCCTCGCGCTGACCGGTGCTCGACTGGACGGCGCTGAGAGCCTGCGCCTTCGCCTCGCTACCCATTACCTGCCCTCGGACCGGCTCGAAGAGGCCAAGGAGCGCATCGTCGCCCAGCCGTTCCGCACGCAGGCCGTGCTCGATGAGCTCAGCGAAGAGTACATCCCCGAGGCGCGGATCATGGCCAACCTGCCCAAGATCGACCGCTACTTCGCCTCCGACCGGCTCGAGGAGATCCTCGAGGCGCTCGATGCCGGCGCGGCCGACGGCGACGAATGGGCGGCCAAAGAAGCGGCGACCGTCCGCGCCAAGTCTCCCATCGCCTGCAAGGTCAGCCTGAAGCTGCTTCAGGAAAGCCCGTTCCAGCTGCATTTCGTCGACGAGATGCGGATGGAATATGGAATCATGGTCCGCCTGATCCATCATCCCGACTTCAAGGAGGGAGTCCGCGCCCTGCTGATCGACAAGGACAACAAGCCCAACTGGCACCCGACGCGGCCCGAAGTGATCGGCGACCGCGACGTGGATGAATTCTTCCAGCCGCTGCCGCCCGAGGAGCAGTGGCGCCCGTTCGATTTCTAGAGGAGCCGATGAGTTACGAGACGATTCTGGTCGAGCAGCGCGGAGCGGTAACGCTCGTCACGCTCAACCGCCCGCAGGCGCTCAATGCGCTGAACAGCCAGGTGTTGAAGGAGCTGACCGAGGTCTTCGCAGCGTATGATGCGGACGATAGCCAGCACTGCCTCGTCCTGACGGGGTCGGAGAAGGCGTTCGCGGCCGGGGCCGACATCAAGGAAATGTCGAGCCAAGGGTTCGCCGAAATGTATTCGTCCGACTTCTTCGCCGGCTGGGAACGAGTCACGGCAACCCGCAAGCCGTGGATTGCGGCCGTCGCAGGCTATGCGCTCGGCGGCGGCTGCGAGGTGGCCATGATGGCCGACTTCATCATCGCCGCGGATACCGCCAAATTCGGCCAGCCCGAGATCAAGCTTGGGGTAACGCCGGGCATGGGCGGATCGCAGCGCCTGACCTGGGCGGTCGGCAAGGCGAAGGCGATGGAAATGTGCTTGACCGGTCGCATGATGGACGCCGCCGAAGCGGAGCGTTCCGGGCTCGTCGCAAAGGTCGTCCCCGCGGCCGGGCTGCTCGACGAGGCGCTCAAGACCGCCGAAGCGATCGCGGCCATGCCGCCGCTCGCCGCGATCGCGTGCAAGGAAATGGTCAACGCCGCCTTCGAGATCCCGCTTTCGCAGGGCATTCGCTTCGAACGCCGCCTGTTCCACGGACTGTTCGGCACGGAGGACCAGAAGGAAGGCATGGCCGCTTTCGTCGAAAAGCGGCCGGGTAACTGGAAGGGCAAGTAATGGCCAAGATCGCATTCATCGGCCTCGGCCATATGGGAGGCGGTATGGCGCCGAACCTCGCCAAGGCCGGCCACGAAGTTCGCGCCTTCGATCTCGTCGCTGAAGCCGTGCGGCACGCCGGGGAAGGCGGCTGCATCGCTGCCGGGTCGACGCCCGAAGCGGTAAAGGACGCCGACGTGGTCATCACCATGCTCCCGGCCGCAAAGCACGTGCGCGCCGTGTTTCACGATGACGTCGCGCCGAATGCGAAAAAGGGCGCCCTCCTCATCGATTGTTCGACCATCGACGTCGCGAGTGCCCGCGAAGTCGGCGAGGAGATGAAGGGATTGGGCTTCGACTTTCTCGATGCGCCCGTATCGGGCGGCATCGCGGCCGCCGCGGGGGGATCCCTGACCTTCATGGTCGGCGGGACCGCTGAGCAGTTCGAGAAAGCAAAGCCGCTCCTGGAGCCGATGGCTAAGGCCGTGATCCACGCCGGTCAGCTGGGAGCCGGACAGGCTGCCAAGATCTGCAACAACATGATCCTTGGCGCGACCATGGCCGCAACGTGCGAGGCCTTCGTGCTGGCGAAGAAGCTCGGCCTCGACCTTCAGACGTTCTTCGACATTTCATCGAAGGCGTCGGGCCAAAGCTGGTCGATGACGAGCTATGCGCCCGTCCCGGGGGTAGGACCCGACACTCCCGCCGATCATGATTACGAAGGCGGCTTCGCGGCCGCGTTGATGCTCAAGGACCTGAAGCTTGCGGCCGATGCCGCGCGTAGCGTCGGCGCCTACACGCCGATGGGCGGAGAAGCCGAGGAGCTTTACCAGCGCTTCGTCGACCGAGGCGGCGGGAACAAGGATTTCTCCGGAATCATCAAAATGATCGACGACAGCTGGGAAGTGCCCACCAACCAATAGGAGAGCTTATGCGCATTGCCATATTTGCCGCAGCCGGAGCCTGTGTGTTGCTTGCCGGCTGCGGAGGTCCGCAGACCAGTCAGGCCAACAATGCGCAGGCCAATATCAGCAATGAGTCACGCGACTCGAACACCGCGGCTCCGTCCAACGCGATGGTGATGCTCGCCGCAGCTCCGAGCAAGGACCAGGCGCTGAAGATCATGCATGAGCGCCACGAGGCCATGGAAGGCCTCGGCAAGGCGATGAAGACGCTGCACCGGGAGCTCGATTCCAGCAAGCCCGATATCAGCGTGATCCGGGCGCAGACTTCGACGATGACTTCGGTCGCCGCGAAGATCCCGAGTTGGTTCCCTGTCGGAACTGGCCCCGACGTCGGCAAGACGCGAGCGAAGGCGGAGATCTGGAAGCAGCAGGACCTCTTCGCTCGCAAGACGAAGGACTATGCCTCGGCCGCGCAGGCGATCGATGCCGCTGCCAAGTCCGGTGACGTGAACAAGGTCATGGCGCTTCACGAGAACGTGGATAAGGCCTGCAAGGGCTGTCACGATCCGTTCCGCGCACCTGAGCATTGATGAAGCAGCCCATCTGGGACCTGCCAGTCCGGCTGGTCCACTGGCTTGTCGCCGGGTTGATCGCGTTCAGTTGGTGGTCGGTGCACAACCACCACACCGACTGGCATATCTGGTCCGGCTGCGCGATCCTGACGCTGCTGATCTTTCGGCTTTTGTGGGGCTTCTTCGGAAGCTCGACGGCACGCTTCTCGACATTCGTCCGCGGCCCCAAGAAGATTGGGGGCTATCTCCGAGGCCAATGGAGGGGGATCGGTCACACGCCGTTAGGTGCGCTGAGCGTAATCGCCTTGTTCGGTGCGCTCGCAGTCCAGGTCGGCTTGGGCCTCATCTCGGAAGACGAGGACGGTCTCTATACCGGCCCGCTCTACCGGCTCGTCAGCACCGATACGTCCGACACCGCGCGCGACGTGCATGAGCTGTGGTTCAACGTGATCCTCGGCCTGATCGCCCTCCATGTGGCCGCAATCGTCTTCTACCGGGTTCGTGGCAGGCATTTGACCAAGGCGATGATCACCGGCCGCGGCGTGGTCGATCCAGGCTCGGAACCGATGCGTCCAGGCAAATGGTGGGTTGCGCTGATCTGCCTCGCCATCGGGGTGGGAGTCACCCGATGGATCATCGCCGGCGCTCCGCCCTTTGGTTCTTGATTGAAACGGGCCTGAGGGCCACATCGCACCCATGCTGATCCGTACAGAGCAGACGCCCAATCCGGCGACCCGCAAATTCCTCCCCGGCCAGCCGGTCATGGACGCCGGTACGCGGGACTTTCC
The DNA here is from genome assembly GCA_046730635.1 of Pseudomonadota bacterium. Classification (GTDB taxonomy): domain Bacteria; phylum Pseudomonadota; class Alphaproteobacteria; order Sphingomonadales; family Sphingomonadaceae; genus Sphingomicrobium. The sequence goes on from JBKPJK010000455.1 coordinate 6,151, forward strand.
AGAGCCCGAATCGGCTGAAGCCTCCCCGCTCGCGCGGGCCTTGTTCGACAGCGGCCTGGTCGAAGGAGTCTTCTACGGCCGCGACTTCGTGTCGGTCACCGCTGCGCCAGGCGTTTCCTGGACGGATCTCGAACCGCTCGTCGTCGAGACCCTCCTCGACCATTTCGTCAGCGGCGCGCCCCTCTTCGCGGCCGGCACGGCGGCGGACATCCACGTCGCTGCAGAATCGCACTTGGAGGAGGACCCCGCCGATGCCGAGATCATCGACCAGATCAAGGAGCTGATCGAAACGCGCGTGCGGCCGGCGGTTGCCCAGGACGGCGGCGACATTGCCTACAAGGGCTATCGCGATGGCCGGCTCTATCTATCGATGCACGGCGCCTGCTCGGGCTGCCCTTCCTCGACCGTCACCCTAAAGCGCGGAATCGAGAGCCTGATCCGTCACTACGTTCCTGAAGTGGAAACGGTAGAAGCCGTTTAAATCACGGGGGTTGCGGCTTTTCCCGGCATGTGCCCACAATCCCGGCGATGATTCTCGCCTTCGATACTTCGACGGCCGCCTGCACCGCCGCTCTGTTCGACGGGTCGGGTAAATGCGTCGATCGCAGGGACGAATTGATCGGGCGGGGCCATTCCGAACGGCTCGTGCCGATGATTGCCGAACTTCTCGATGGCCGGACCGCAGAGCGCATCATCGTCGGGGTCGGACCGGGGAGCTTTACCGGGATCCGCGTTGGGCTCGCCGCCGCCCACGGTCTCGCGATCGGCTGGGGATCCGATCTTTCCGGCATGTCTTCGCTCGGACTGATCGCAGCCGGCCACCAGCTCGCGGTCGCGGTGATTGGCGGCCACGGCGAGCTGTTCGTTCAGGAATTTGGCGGATCCGGTGAACCGGTCTCCGAACTGCGCAACCTGCTCCCCGCCAGCGCTGCGGCGCTAACCAAGGCTCCTCTGGTCGTCGGTTCGGGGGCGGGCCAGCTGGTCGATGCGCGAGGATGGGGCGAAGCGCTCGAAGGATGGCCGTCCGCCGCCGATGCCCTTAAGCTTCCGGAAGAGTTACTGAGCCTCCCGCCCAAACCCGTTTATGCTCGAGCGCCCGACGCCCGGGCCAAGGCGGCTGCCTGATGGCCACGCCGGCGATCGATAGCGAAGTCCGCCTGCGGCGCGGCGATTCGAGCGATCTCGACGACGTCATGCACGTGATGGAAGCGGCGTTCGGAAACCGGTTCGGGGAAGCCTGGACGAGATCGCAGTGCGCCGGGATCTTGCCGATGGCCGGTGTATGCATGGTCCTCGCGCGTGATCCGATAGACGAAGAGGCGATCGGCTTTTCACTCTCGCGCAGCGTCGCGGATGAATCCGAACTGCTGTTGCTGGCGGTTCGACCGACGCATCACCGTCGCGGGATCGGCGGCCTCCTCCTCGACGAGTTCATGAAACGCGCGCGCGACCAAGGTCTGAGCCGCGTCCATCTCGAAGTTCGCGATGGCAATCCGGCGGTTGAAATGTATCGCGACGCCGGCTTTCGACCAGTTGGACGCCGCCGCAACTATTACCGCTCCCCCGATGGGGCACGTTCCGACGCTCTCACGCTCGTGCGAGAGCTATAAACTTTAACCGGCTTTAAGTCGGTTCGTTATTCGTTGCAAGTAAACAACCATGAGCGTAAATTAATGCGACGTGCCGGTCTTTGACTGCACGAGGTCTCTGCTCGACTTTTAGGAAAACTCACCATGGCTGACAATGAAGGTGCCGAAGACATGTTATTGACCCTGACAGCGGATATCGTTGCCGCGCACGTCAGCAATAATAGTGTTGCGGTCAACGACTTACCCGGACTTATTCAAAACGTACACTCCGCCCTTACGGGCATTTCCGGCGCATCGTCGGCACCGGAGCCGAAGCCGGAGCCGAAGGTGTCCATCCGCTCATCCATCAAGCCCGACTACATCGTGTGCCTCGAGGACGGGAAACGGCTCAAGATGCTCAAGCGGCACCTGATGACGCATTATAACCTGACCCCGGATCAATATCGCCAGAAGTGGGGACTGTCGGCCGACTATCCGATGGTCGCGCCGAATTACGCCGAACAGCGTCGTACACTCGCGAAATCCATCGGGCTCGGAACGAAACGGAAGCGCACGCGGGCGAGCAAGTAATGGCCGGTGGCCTGCTGGACGATGTGCTGTCCGGCGCTTAACTTCAGGCCATGAGCCGCAATATCGACATCGAGGCGCTGTGCGCTGACAAGGGTCTGAGGATTACCGAACAGCGCAAGACCATCGCTCGCGTTCTCGGCGATAGTGAGGACCATCCGGACGTCGAAACTCTGCACGCTCGGGCAGCGGCGGTCGATCCCAACATATCGATCGCCACTGTCTACCGAACCGTGCGATTGTTCGAAGAGGCCGGAATCCTTGAGCGCCACGAATTCGGCGACGGCCGCTCCCGTTACGAGGCCGCATCCGAATCCCATCACGACCATCTGATCGATGTCGAGACGGGCAACGTCATCGAGTTCGTCGACGACGAGCTCGAAGCATTGCAGAAGCGGATTGCCGAGAAGCTCGGGTTCCGACTCGTGGATCATCGCATGGAGCTTTACGGCGTCTCACTCGACCGCGATCGCTGACCGCTCGGGCAGGCTCACGCCACTTGCCGCCGTGCGGACGGGCGGCCTCATCCTGCTGTTCGTGGCCGTTGCGCCGGTCCACGTTGCGACGAAACTGCTGTTTCGACATTCACCGTGGCCTCGCCGGTTTCTCGCGGCAGCGGCTTGGATCATCGGAGTGCGGGTTCGAATCAGCGGCTCGAAGCCGGCTCCGCACAGCATGCTGATCTCGAATCACACCAGCTGGCTCGATATCCTCATCCTGGGAGGGGCAACCAACTGCACGTTCGTGTCGAAGGACGAACTCGGGCATGGATTGCTGCACTGGCTGGCCGACCAGAATGCCACCGTTTACGTGAAGCGGACTCACAAGAAGGGAGCGAAGGACCAGGCCATCGCAGTGGCTAGGGCGCTGGAAGGCGAAAAGCCCGTGACGGTCTTCCCGGAAGGGACCACCGGCCCCGGGGACCAGCTGCTGCCATTCCGTTCGGCACTCCTAGAAGCCGCGAACTTCGCCGCAAAAGACGTCCGGATCGTGCCTGTTGCAGTGGATTACGGCCACGCTGCGCCCGACATCGCTTGGTGGCACGAGCCCGGGAAGGATAATGTCCTGCGCGTGCTCGGCCGCCGTGGAACTCTCGCCGTGACGGTGAATATTTTGCCGCCGCTCAGCCGGACCGGAGATCGCAAGCAACTTGCCGCAGCGGCTCGAGAATCGATTGGTGCCACCCTCGACTTCAAGTCAGCGGCCCACTCGCCTATAGCCCTGGTTCGATGACTCCCAAGACTTTCAGAATCAAAAGCTTCGGCTGCCAGATGAACGTCTATGACGGCGAACGGATGGCCGAATTGCTGGGCTCCCAAGGCATGACTGCGGCCGCCGAAGGCGAGGATGCAGATCTCGTCGTCCTCA
>JBKPJK010000456.1:0-1043 GCA_046730635.1 Pseudomonadota bacterium
GGTCGCAGGCGCCGGTAGCGCTTCCTCGTCCGGCGCTGCGACGTCGGGCACCGGGACCGGGGCCAGCGAGAACGGGAACGGTGCGGGAGGAGGCGGTTATGCGGATTATTCCCGCTTCACCCCGGCGCGGCTCATCGGCAGGATCCCCAACAGCGAATACCGCCGCATCTCGGCCGGACGGATCGCGCAAGGCAGCGCCACCATCGCCTTTCGAGTGAACCCGGACGGGCGCGTCTCCGGCTGCAGGATCCTTCGCTCGAGCGGCGATCCCTATGTCGATTCGATGGTGTGTGCCGCCGCTACGCGATGGCTGACGTTCGACCCGGCCCGCGACCCGTCCGGCCGGCCCGTCGGCCAGGACATCACCTACAATCCAAGCTGGCGCCCCAACTTCTGAGGCGGATCAACGCGTTGCGCTTGCGACCCTGCCGCTGGTGCTTCCGACCGTTGCCAGCTTTGCCTTGTCGCGTCCGTAGACGTCGTCGAAATAAGCGATCGACGTTCCGTCATCGGAAGGCATGGCCGTCAAATAAGTGATGTAGACGGGGACCAGTTCCGGAAGCGGTACGGGCTGCTCCGTCCCCGCGCCTTCCCAAGTCAACTCGCGACCTTTGAAGAGCCAACGGCTGAGGCGCCACGCGTCCTCGAGCCGTACGCAGCCGCCGCTGTACAGCCGCGACGCTTCGGTGAAGAGCTCGCGTTCCGGATTGTCGTGCAGATAAACGCCCGCCTCATTCGGGAACATGAACTTGATGCGGCCCATCGAGTTATGCGGCCCCGGGTCCTGTCGCATCAGCACTTCTTTCTTGCCGGCGGCGACCGCTTTCCAGTCGATCGTCTTCGGATCGATGATCGGAGCATTCGGGGTCCAGTCGGACAACACCTCGTAGCCGAGCTCGTCAAGATATTTGAGGCCCTGCTTCACCACCTTGGGCGCGATGCGCTCGGCGGCGAGATCCGGCGGCACGTACCAGTAAGGGTTGAGCGCCGCGAACCGGATGTAGGCAGTGATCATCGGCGTCGGGTAAATGGCCTTGCCGACC
>JBKPJK010000457.1:0-3048 GCA_046730635.1 Pseudomonadota bacterium
GGCCTGGGACGAGAAGGTCTATGGGCGGGAATACGACCTCGACCAGTTCAACATTGTCGCCGTGTCGGACTTCAACATGGGGGCGATGGAGAACAAGAGCCTCAACATCTTCAATTCGGCCTACGTCCTCGCCGATCAGGACACGGCGACCGACGGCGATTTCGACAATATCGCGCGGGTCGTCGCCCACGAATATTTCCACAACTGGTCCGGAGACCGCGTCACCTGCCGCGACTGGTTCCAGCTGAGCCTGAAGGAAGGCTTCACGGTGTTCCGCGACCAGAGCTTCAGCGCGGACGTGGGAAGTCCGGCGGTCAAGCGGATAGAGGATGTGCGCGTGCTGCGCGCGGCTCAGTTCCCGGAAGACGCGGGACCCCTCGCTCATCCGGTGAGGCCGGACAGCTACATCGAGATTTCGAACTTCTACACGGCGACCGTCTACAACAAGGGTGCCGAGCTCATCCGCATGTTCCACACCGTCCTTGGACCGGAGAAGTTCCGCGCCGGCACGGACCTCTACTTTGAACGCCACGACGGCGAAGCGGCGACCTGCGATGACTTCGTCAAGGCGCTCGAGGACGCCAGCGGAGTCGATCTTTCGGCCTTCAAGATCTGGTACAGCCAGGCCGGGACGCCGCAAGTGAAGGCGCGGCTGGAGCACGACGCACAAGCCAATCGCGCGACGTTGCATCTCGAGCAGCAAGTGCCGCCGACTCCGGGAGAGAAGCTGAAGCGGCCGATGCCGATCCCGCTTCGCACCGCCCTCATCGGCCGGGACACTGGGTCTGAGATTGCCGAAGAGCGCCTGATCGTTCTCCACCAGCCGCAGCAGACCATCAGCTTCGAGGGTCTTGCTGAAGCGCCGCTCCTGTCGATCAATCGCGATTTCTCCGCACCGATCGTATTGCAGGCTGAGCGGGCCCCAGGGGAACTCGAGAAACTCGCACAATCCGATACCGACCCGTTCGCCCGCTACGAAGCGACCCAAGAGCTGATGATGAGAGCCCTGGTCGCCTCATCGCTAGGGAAATCCGCCGATAGCGAGCCGGTCGTGGGAGCGATCGATGCGACGTTGCAGTCCAACTCGCTCGATCCGGCTTTCAAGGCCGAAGCGATTCTTCTTCCGAGCGAGAGCATGATCGCCGAGCGTTTGGACGTCGTCGACCCGGATGCGATTCACGCCGCCCGCGAAGGTCTCCGACATCGGGTCGGTTCCGCTCTTGGCGACGCGTTACTCTCCGCTCATCGGTCGGACGGAGCCGCGGGGCACGATTTGTCACCCACCGCCAAGGGAATTCGGCGGCTGCGGACGGTCGCCCTCGGCATGCTCGCCGCCGCCGACCCGACTCGAGCCGCATCGCTGGCGAAAACCCAATTCGACAAGGCCGACAACATGACCGATCGGCAAGGAGCGCTCGGCGTCCTGGTGTCGCTGGACGAGCCTCAGCGCCAGGTGGCGTTGGATGCATTCTACGAACGCTTTCACGACGAACCGCTCGTTCTGGACAAATGGTTCGCGCTGCAGGCCGCGGCGCAGCGACCCGACACCGTCGACCAGGTCCTGAAACTCGCGTCGCACCCGGATTTCACCATGACCAATCCGAACCGCCTGCGTTCGCTTGCGGGAACTTTCGGCGCCAACCATTGGGCCTTCCACTCGGCGGATGGACGCGGTTACGCGTTCCTTGCGGACATGATCGTCGCCGCGGACAAGCTCAATCCACAGATTGCGGCGCGGCTCGTGCCACCTTTGGGACGCTGGCGGCGCTTCGAGCCGAAGCGCGCCGAGATGATGCGCGCGGCCCTGGAAAGGATCGCGGCAACACGCGGCCTGTCCAAAGACGTCTTCGAGCAGGTGTCCAAGAGCCTCGTTTAAAGGCTCAGCCGCCGATCCATCGCGCGACCTGCTGCGCCACCTGATTGGCAGCGCGATTCAGCGCCGGACCCACGCTCGGTCCGGTGCCGTCCGCGGGTGCGGTAGCCGTGAACCTGCGCGTTTCGACGCGGGCGCCGCCTGCCGTCGACAGCGATCCGTCATAGGTGACGATTACCTGGCCCGTGGATGCGTCATAGCCGAAACGCTGCAACTGCCCGCTGACGAGAAGGCCCGGATCGAGGCTCGTCTGAACAGGGTCGAGCACGACACGATTGGTGGTGCGCCGGACCGTCTCCGCGACAAGGCCGGCGAACAAGTTGGCCGGCGTATCCGCGAGCTGGACATTGGCCACATATTGGACGTCGGTCGGAGTCAATTGGACGGGGACCCGAACCGTGCTCAGTTCGCGCGGTACCGCCGGAGTCGCAATCGTGACCGCCTGGCCGGCCGCCGAGGCGCGAGCGATCTGGGGCGGCTCTGCGACCTCGGGCGTCAAGGTGACGAGCGTGGTCGGCGGCTTGCCACCGCCTCCCAGGATCGAGCCGAGCGAACAACCCGCTAGCGCGGTGAGCAGCGCCATTGCCGCGCCCGTCTTAAACAACAGCCTCATTTGCGTTTTCCTGGCTTGTAGTCGGGCAGCTTCTCAGGGCCGAGCGCGCCGCCGATGCCTTGTTGGTTCACCCGATCCGTGACTTGCTGGAGCGACTGCGACAATTCCTGGAGCTGATGGACGAGGCGGTTGGCCGCCGGCAGTGTCGACTTGCTGAAGTTCTGCACGCCCGGACGAGCGTCGCTGATAACGTTGTTGAGACTTTCGGAGGCCTGCTGGACCGAGGCGATCGCCTTGTTGAGGTTCTGGACGGCCGGCCTGCCGTCTTCGGTGACGAGCCTGTTCGTGTTGTTGGCGAGAGCGGCGACATTGTTCGCGGCGAGGCCCGCATTGTGGGTCGCGACCTTGATCTCGGCGATCGTATCGCCGAGCTCGGGCGCGCGCTTACGCAGCTCGGCAGTGGTTACGTCGATATTCTCCAGGATGTCGGCGATCGCGTTTTGATTCTTGTCTGAAAGCAGTTCGGTCAGGCGCTCCGTCAATCGCTGGATGCGATCGATGAGTTCCGGTGCGCTATTGAGCAGAGCGCTGATGCCGCCCGAGCTGGCCGGCACCACAGGAC
>JBKPJK010000458.1:0-6102 GCA_046730635.1 Pseudomonadota bacterium
CCGATGAGCCGCTGCGCCATGGCGTCTGCGACGGCGGCTGGATCCCGGCCCGTCTCGGCGCTCTCGGCCCAGATCTGCTCCAGCCGCACGGGAATGCCCTCGATGCGCTGGCGGACGAGGCTTGCGTCGCCGTCACCGACATATTCGGTGCACACGTTGATGATGCCGCCGGCGTTAATGACGTAGTCCGGTGCGTAGAGAATGCCGCGCTGGTGGACGCGCTGACCGTCCTCCGGAGTCGCGAGCTGATTGTTGGCGCCGCCGGCAACGATCGGCGTCCTCAGCGCCGCGATCGACTGCTCCGTCAGGATCGCTCCGAGCGCATTCGGGCTGACGACGTCGGCCTCGAGCCCGAGAATCTCGTCGGGCGAAACCACCTTGCCGTTGGTTGCGTCGGCGAGCTTCTGCGCCTTCGCCTGATCGACGTCGGCAATGGTCAGCTTCGCGCCTTCGGCACAGGCATGGAGCGCAACGCCGGTCGCAACGCTGCCGGCCCCCTGCATCGCAATGTGCAGACCGTCGAGCGTGTCCTTGCCCAGTGCCCGTTTGACGGCGGCCTTGATGCCCAGGAACACGCCGAGCGACGTATGGGGCCCCGGATCGCCGCCGACGTCCCCGGCCGAGTTCGGTAGGCCCGCGACGAACTTCGTCGAACGCGCGACTTCGATCATGTCGGCAACGTTGATGCCGACGTCTTCGGCGGTAACGTAACGGCCGCCCAGGTGGTCGACCGCGTTGCCGAATGCATGGAGCAGGTCCGGCGTCTTGGTGCGGTCCCGATTGGCAAGGATCACCGACTTGCCTCCGCCCAGCGGCAGCCCCGCCATCGCATTCTTGTAGCTCATTCCGCGCGAGAGCCGCAGCGCATCTGTCAGGGCTTCGGCGTCCTCGGCGTAATGCCAGAAGCGCGCGCCACCGGCCGCGGGACCGAGATGGGTCGAGTGACCGGCCATGATGGCCGTCAAACCGCACTTCTCATCGTCGATGAAGTGGATTTCCTCGTGCGCGTCGAAATCGGGCAGGCCCCAGGGCGTCGTCATTGCTTGCGAATTTTCCGGTCAAAAGAGGAAAAAATGGGGCGATCGAGGGGACTTGAACCCCCGACCCCTGGTACCACAAACCAGTGCTCTAACCAGCTGAGCTACGATCGCCACGGTTTTTCAAAGGAGCGGTTCCTTTGGCCGCGCGCGCCACTTAAGGGGCACGCCCGAGGAACGCAAGGACAGGCACGGCCATGAATCCGACGATCGAAAAGTTCGGTTATCCAACCACTTTGGTCGCGGACTTCGATCATTGGCTGGTGCTGCTTCGTCCCTCGCAGGTCACGCTCGGCTCGCTCGTCCTCGCCGCGAAGAGCAACGCGACCGCCTACGGCCAACTGCCGCGCGACGCATTCGCCGAGCAAGCCGATGCCATTGCGTCGATCGAAGCGGTTCTTGGTGAATTCTGCGCCTACGAGCGCATCAACTATCTGATGCTGATGATGGTTGACCCGAACGTCCACTTCCACGTCATTCCCCGTTATTCGACCCCGCGCCAGTGGAAGGACCTCCAATTTCCGGATGCAGGCTGGTCCGGGCCGCCGCGCCTGGAGAGCGCTCAAAAGCTTGACGAAGATCAGCTGAAAGCGCTGGCGTCGGACGTTGCAGCCCGATTTCGTTGCCGCGAGAAAGCGTCTTAGCTTGCATGCGTCGTTGCGGAAGCGCATCTTTCACTGCTGCGGGAGACAACGAAATGGCGAGTCGGCGCCAATCGCCAACGCCAGGCGTTTCACTCCGCGAGACGTTGATCTCGGCGGGGTTAGCTGTCGAACTGGCGGATCTGCTGGCGCGAATGCCGCATCGCGTGGTCCAGGTCGAACCGCGCCGGCCTTTTCGGGAGCCTGGAGTCCAGCGCAACGAAGTCATGTTCGTCCGCTCGGGCATTCTTTCGAAGTTCAAGACGGACAGTTCGGGACGCCGCCAGATCGTGGCGCTGCGCTTCCCGGGCGAAGGCGTCCTACCCCGTGAAGGCATCGCCGAGTACGGAATCCAGGCGATCGTCCGCAGCGAAGTCATGGTCGGCAAGGCCGAGGATTTCGATCCGATCGTCGACGCTCACCCCGAAATGCATCGGTTCTTCCGGCGCCTGATCCAGCGTAACGAAGCGATCGGTTACGAATGGCTCGTCAATTGCGGCCGGAGGGACTCCACCGCTCGCGTCGCGCACCTGCTCTGCGAAACCGCGGTGAGAATGCACATCCACAACGGCGCAATGACGAACCCCTTCACGCAGCAGCAGATCGCCGAGATTACCGGTCAGACATCCGTGAACGTCAATCGCGTGCTCGCGGAAATGGAGCGTCAGGGCCTGATTCGTCGCAAGGGCCGCGAGATCCAGTTCACGGATTGGGACGAGATGCGCCGCGTCGCAAGCTTTCAGCCCAGCTATCTCGACATCTAAACGGTCCACGCACCACAAGGGCGTGGTGGGCGCGACAGGGATTGAACCTGTGACCCCACCCGTGTGAAGGGTGTGCTCTACCGCTGAGCTACGCGCCCGCTATCCTGCAGGAGTGGGCGGATATAGTGCCGCCTCGGCGACTGTCCAGTTGCTTACTGAACGGCGTCCTTGAGGACCTTGCCCGGACGGAATTTCGGCTGGGACACCGCCTTGATCTGCATCGGCTCGCCGGTCCGAGGGTTGCGTCCGGTCGAGGCCTTGCGGCGCGTAACCGAGAAATTTCCAAAGCCGACGAGGCGGACCTCATCGCCACGCTTGAGCGTCGACGTGATCACTTCGAGCATCGTCTCGACTGCGCGCATCGCATCGTTGCGGCTTAGTCCCGCTCGGTCAGCGACATGGCCAATCAATTCCTGCTTGTTCATGCGCCCAGTCTCCCCTGCCCGCCGCAAGACTCATGCAAAACGGGCATCGCACTTTAAGGCAAGAGTCGGCGCCTGAGTCAAAGCCTAGTGGCGGACGGTCACTCCGCTTTCTGCCCCAGGCGTGGACACCGGCGGCTCGGCCGCATGTTCGTCGTCCTCGGTCCATTCGATCGCCTGGAGAGGCTCGGCCAGGGCGCGCGCCAGCACTTCGTCGACGTGCGAGACGGGAACGATCTCGAGACTCTCTTTCACCGAAGCAGGAATGTCCGCGAGATCCTTCTCATTCTCCGCAGGGATCAAGACGGTCTGGATGCCGCCGCGAAGCGCCGCGAGAAGCTTTTCCTTGAGGCCGCCGATCGGAAGCACCCGTCCGCGAAGCGTAACCTCGCCGGTCATGGCGACGTCGCGCCGGACAGCGACTCCGGTCAGGGTCGAGATCATCGCAGTCACCATGCCGATGCCTGCCGACGGCCCGTCCTTGGGTACAGCGCCTTCCGGCAAGTGGACGTGGATGTCCTTGCGAGCGAAGATCGACGGCTTGACCCCGTAAGCGGGCGCGCGCGCCTTTACGAAGCTCATTGCCGCCTGAATCGACTCCTGCATGACCTCGCCGAGCTTGCCGGTCGTCTTGATCTGGCCCTTACCGGGCACCGTCACCGCTTCGATCGTCAGTAGTTCGCCGCCGACCTCGGTCCAGGCGAGCCCCGTCACCGCGCCGATCTGATCCTCTTCCTCGCCCATTCCGTAGCGGAACTTCCGGACGCCGAGGAAATCGCCGAGATTGTCAGGGGTCAGCTCAACCCTTTCGACCTTGTTCTCGAGGATTTGCCGAAGAGACTTGCGCGCGATCTTGGCCAGCTCACGCTCGAGGGTACGAACGCCCGCCTCGCGCGTGTAGTGGCGGATCATCGCTCGAAGAGCATCGTCGCTGTACGTGAGCTCCTCGGGCTTCAGGCCGTGCGCCTCCATTTGCTTCGGGATCAGGTGGCGCTTGGAGATCTCGACCTTCTCGTCCTCGGTGTATCCCTCGAGGCGGATGATTTCCATGCGGTCCATCAGCGGCTGGGGCATGTCGAGCGAGTTCGCGGTGGTCACGAACATCACGTCCGAAAGGTCGTAGTCCAGCTCGAGATAATGATCCTGGAACTTGTTGTTTTGCTCGGGGTCGAGCACCTCCAGGAGAGCCGACGACGGGTCGCCGCGGAAGTCCTGTCCCAGCTTGTCGATCTCGTCGAGCAGGAACAGCGGGTTTGAAGTCCCCGCCTTCTTGATGTTCGAGATGATCTTGCCTGGAAGCGAGCCGATGTAGGTCCGGCGGTGACCGCGAATCTCAGCCTCGTCTCGCACGCCGCCGAGTGACTGACGCACGAACTCACGCCCCGTAGCGCGCGCAATCGAGCGCCCTAGCGACGTCTTGCCGACGCCGGGAGGACCGACCAGGCACAGGATCGGCCCCTTGAGCTTGTTGGTCCGGGCCTGAACGGCCAGATACTCAACGATCCGCTCCTTGACCTTCTCCAGCCCGTAATGGTCCTCGTCGAGGATCTGCTGCGCCTCGGCAATGTCCTTCTTGAGCTTCGACTTCTTGCCCCATGGCAAGCCGAGCAGCACATCGAGATAGTTTCGCGCAACCGTCGCCTCGGCGGACATCGGCGCCATGGCGCGAAGCTTTTTCAGCTCGGCGTTCGCCCTGACCTTGGCTTCCTTCGACAAGCGAGTTTTGCGGATCTTCTCGGCGAGTTCGGCAAGCTCGTCGCCGCCCTCTTCGCTCTCGTTCCCGAGCTCGCGCTGGATCGCCTTCAGCTGCTCGTTCAAATAATATTCGCGCTGGGTCTTCTCCATCTGCCGCTTCACGCGGCTGCGGATCTTCTTCTCGACCTGAAGAACGCCGAGCTCGCCCTCCATGAAGGCGAACACCATCTCGAGCCGGCGGGACGGATTGAGCTCCCCGAGAAGCGCCTGCTTGTCGGCGACCTTGATCGACAGATTCGAAGCAACGGCATCGGCAAGCGCCGACGGATCTTCGATCTCCCCCAGTTGGATGCCGGTCTCCGCCGGAAGCCGCTTGTTGAGCTTCGCGTAATTTTCGAACTGGTCGATCACCGAACGCATCAGCGCTTGAGCCTCGGCGCCCGACGCCGGCTCTTCCTCGACCTCCTCGATCTCCGCGGCGACGAAGCCGTCGCGAGGCACCAGGTTCACGAGCCGGGCGCGTTTCACCCCTTCGACCAGGACGCGGACCGTTCCATCGGGAAGCTTGAGGAGCTGCATTGCGGTCGCGACGACGCCGAGATCGTACAGGGCGTCGCGATCCGGGTCGTCCTCACCGGGATCGAGCTGCGCAACCAGGAAGAGCTCCTTGTCGGAGGCCATTGCCGCTTCGAGCGCCGCAACCGATTTTTCGCGACCGACGAACAGCGGCACGATTCGGTGCGGGAAGACGACGATGTCGCGCAGCGGCAGAATGGGAAGAAATCGAGTCATGGGCCAGTATATGGGCGGCGGGTCCTTAAGGCGCAACAAACGCGTGGGAACATTCCGGACGAACCGCTCGCTGTAGACGCCAGGAGACCGACCATGGCCGACGACAGGAAAAAGATCAGCACGGGCCCCAATGAGGAGCCCATCAACGAGACGATTGCGGGCACGGGACCGGGCATTCCGGACGATGCTCTGACACCCGGCGAAGAGCTTCCGCAGGCTCCGGCCGACGAAGAAGTCCAACGCATCGCCGAAAAACTCCACGCGCCGACCGGCGAAAAAGACACACTTCCGCTGGAAGGTGAATGAATCGCGACGGAACTTAACGGAAGATTCTGTAACCGTTCAGTTTTCATGCGTACAAATAGGGCGTGACCAAACGCCATCTCCTGCTCGCGCTCAGCGCCCTGACTTTGCCCGCCGCTGCATTCGCGCAGGTTAACTGGCCTGTGCCTGGCCCGGTGCCGCCGCCTCCGCCGCCGCGTGCCCCCGTCGCAGAGCCCTGGATGGTACGGCCGCAGATGCCGGCCGCACCGCAGCCTTGGCAGTCGCCGAACGCGCGCGGCCGTCAATCGAACGCGCTGGAGCCCATCGATCTTCCGCCCGCCATCGAGCAGGGCGTGGACATGATCTACATCGATCAGGAGCTGGTCCCGAACGCAGTGCAGAACCAGGGACCGTTCGCCAACATGTCGTCAGCTTCATGGAGCGGAGCTCCGGTCGACCTCTTCATGCCGGTCAACCCGATCTACAC
>JBKPJK010000459.1:0-2135 GCA_046730635.1 Pseudomonadota bacterium
CATAGGAACGGTCGCCGACATTGCTCGTGCTGACGTCGGCCCCGAGCCGCTCCTCGGTCTCCGCGACCTCCTGCGAGCTCAGCTTCGACGTTCCCTCGTCGAGCAGGCTCATGGTCATGTCGGCAAGACCGCGCCCCTGTGGACTGTCCGCGGCCGCGCCCGCATCGAAGGCGAGCGCGATCTGCGTGACCGGCACGGTCGTCCGCTGCGCATAGGCCAGCGGGATTCCGTTCGACAATTGCGTGTGCGTGATTGCCGGGAATTGTAGGCTGGCGAGCTGGCCGACGGGCGGAATCGTGCGATCGCCCTTCACGGCGCCCGCGCTTTTTTCCTGCTTGGCGGGCGTGACCGCCTTGGCGTCGGAGTAGGCCGCGCGCTCACCGGGCGACATCACGATCGTCAGGGCAGGGCGGCGTAGCCACTGCTGCATGGTCGTCCGCACCACCGCCGGAGTGATTGATGCATAGGATGCGAGCGTCTTTTTGTAGAAGTCGCTGTCGTGCGCGTAGGTCTGCCCTTCGGCAAGCGACACCGCCTTACCGCCGAACCCGCCGATCTTCTCGAGGCCGCGTATGCGACCGGAGACTTCGCTCATTACTGCGCGCTCGACCTCATCGGCGGTCGGCCCCTTGGCGACATAGTCGGCCATGACCTCGTCGAGGCGCTTGGACACGACAGCGGGATCCACACCCGGCTTCACATAGGCCGCGACGCTGAAGATCCCGGCGCGCTGCAACGGCGTCAGGCCGGCGGACACCGCGACGGCGAGCTTCTCGTCGCGCACCATGATCTTGTCGAGGCGCGAGCTCGCCAAGCCCCCAAGCACCGAGCCGCCGACGTCGAGCGCGGCAAGACGCTTGTCGAGCAGCCCCGGCACCGCCCAGTAACGCTGAATGATGGTCGTCGCGACGGCGTCCTTCATCTCCAGCGATCTGGCCTTGGCGAGGGTGGGCACGGTCGCCATCGCCGGGTTGTTGACCGGGCCGCGCGGGATCGGGCCGAAATACTTTTCCACCAGCGGCTTCACCTGGTCGGCCTTCACGTCGCCGGCAACGACGAGGACTGCGTTGTTGGGGCCGTAGCGGCTGCGGAACCACTGCTTGACGTCGGCAAGGCTGGCCGCGTCGAGGTCGGTCATCGAGCCGATCGTGGTGTGGTGGTACGGGTGGCCGGCCGGAAACAGGTTGCCGAACAGCTCATACTGGATCAGCCCGCCCGGGCGGCTGTCGTCCTCGCGCTTTTCGTTCTGAACCACCGACCGCTGATTATCGAGCACACCCTGCGTCACGGCTCCGAGGAGATGACCCATCCGGTCGCTCTCCATGAACAACGCACGCTCGAGCGCACCCGCGGGCACCGTCTCGAAATAGTTGGTGCGGTCGAATGAGGTCGTCCCGTTGTAGTCGGTCGCTCCGACTTGCTGCAGGTAGGTGAAATAGTCCCCGGGCAAATTCTCACTGCCATTGAACATCAAATGCTCGAACAGGTGCGCGAAGCCGGTCTTGCCCTTGGGCTCGTCCTTCGATCCGACATTGTACCAGACCGTAACTGCAGCGACGGGCGCCTTATGGTCCTCGTGGACGATGACGGTCAGCCCGTTCTTCAGCTTGAACGAACTGTGCGGGATCGACACTTGCTTGACCAGGGTCGGGATCGGAACCGACTGCGAGGCTTGCCCAAAGGCGGGCGCAGTGAGTGCGGTTGCAGCGACCAACAACGCGGCGCGGCTCAGATAACGCATGGAATCTCCGATCAAATCCGGGTTCGATTGAAGCCGAACCTAACGGACGCCCGGATCAGTGCAACGCTTCGATTTACGGCCGGCGGTCAGATGCAATGGTCGACGGCGCGCACCACCGACCGGTCGGCGCCCGCTGTAAGGCGGATCGCTCGTTCGGTCCCGCGGTCCGCCACCTCGACGAAATAGGGTTGGCTGACGCCCGCCGCGCCGGCGTTCGAGAAAGTGCCGCCGCCGCCTTCCCTGGGAATGAAAGACCAGGGCCGGGCCGCGCGATCCTGCGCCGCCGCAAAGCATTGCGCGAACGGCTCGGCGCCCTTCGCGGTCGTGCGCTCGAGCGTGCGTTGTTCATGGAGAGCGACCGGATGGGTCATCTCCTCGGAGCCGTGACGCAGGG
>JBKPJK010000460.1:0-1227 GCA_046730635.1 Pseudomonadota bacterium
TCTCTCCGTCTCGTGGGCTCGGAGATGTGTATAAGAGACAGGCCTTGGATTGAGCGGGGAAATATCGGTCGACATAGGTCTTGCCGAGCAGTTCGCCGAGGCGTCCGTCGACCTCCGCGATCCCGCGCCGCCAACGCGGACGAAGTTCCGTCGCACCGGTCAGCGTCTTGCCATATTCGAACTTGCTGTCGACGAAGCGCTTGGACAGATAGTTCGACGCGTCGTTGGTGACCTTGAACCGCTCCCAGGTCTTCAGCGTCTCGAGGGGCGTTTTAGCGTACAATGCGGCCATCGCCTTGATGGCGGTATTGTCGGCGACGAGCATGTGCGGCGACATCACCTTCGCTTCGCCGAGATAGCCGTCCCAATCGAACTGCGGCGCATAGGCCTTCAGCTGCGCCAGCGTCATCGGATTGTTGAGCTTGTCGAGGTCGCGCAAGTCCGCCTGCGGCCAGGAGATCTTCGCGATCTCGGTTTCGAAGCCGAGCACCTTGTCGGCTTCCGCGGCCGCGTTCGGCGTGCCGATCATCTGCAACGTGCGCTGGATGTACGCGCGATATGCGTCGCGCTGCTTCTTGTACTTGTCGAGCAGGTAATAATCGCGGTCGGGCATGCCCATGCCGCCGCTTCCGACATAAGCGATGTTGATCGTCGGATTGGCGGGGTCGGGGATGGTGCCGAGGGAATAGACGCTGGCGCCGGGGCTCCACATCGTCTGCGCCATGTAGCGCGTGAATTCGGCCTTGCTGTTGATCGCATCGATCTTCGCGAGGTCGGCCTTAAGCGGCGCGTCGTCGAGCTGCTCGAGCCGGGCCTCGTCCATGTAGCTCGCGTAGAAAGCGCCGAGCTGACTATCCTTCGGAGCGTTCATCACGATCGCACGAAGCTGCTCCTGGTTGCGGTCGTTGAGCTCGGACCCGACTCCGTTCTGAGATTTGTCGGCTGGGATTTCATGCGTATCGAGCCACTTGCCTGCGGCATAACGCTGGAAGTCGTCTCCCGGGCGAACCGACGTATCGCGCGTCGAAATGTCGACGCCCCATGTTCCGAAATGCACGACCTGCGGCGCCGTCGCCGGAACGCCTGCTCCGGCTTGCTGAGCGCAAGCAGGCACGGATTGAAGTGCGGTGCACGCAAGGAATATTGCCGCGAGGCGCATCGCACCGCGATGAGAACGATCAGTCATTATTAGCCCCCAACTAATTGATTTGCTGAGGCTAGTTGGTG
>JBKPJK010000461.1:0-3826 GCA_046730635.1 Pseudomonadota bacterium
GGCTCTGGTCGTTCTCGGTCCACAGCTTCTGAAAGATGAGCTCGGCAAGGCCGCGCGTATTGGAGAAGACCAGCGTCGTCGTGTGCTGCTCGATCAGCCGCATCACGTCCGCGATCGCATGGTAACCGGAATGGCCGCCCCACGGAATCTTGTTCTCGGGAATGAGGATCGACAGGTCGGGCTCGGCACCGGGATCGCCGATCACCAGGTCGACAAGTTCCATGTCGGCGTCCGGCGCGAGCCAGGAGCGGTAGGCGTCAGGATCGCTAATCGTGGCCGAGAGACCGACGCGGCGCAGATCGGGAGCCAACTTCTGAAGCCGCGACATCGACAAGGACAGCAGGTCGCCGCGCTTCTCCTTGGCGAACCCGTGGAGCTCGTCGACGACGATGGTCCGCAAATTCTCGAACATCGTCACTGCATCCGGATAGCTGAGCAGGAGGCTAAGCGATTCGGGAGTGGTCAGAAGCACCTGCGGCGGCTTCACCCGCTGGCGCGCCTTGCGGTCGGACGGGGTGTCGCCGGTGCGCGTTTCGACTCGAATCGGAAGCTCCATCTCTTCGATAGGGCCGATGAGGTTGCGTTGAACGTCGACCGCAAGCGCCTTGAGCGGCGAGACGTAGAGCGTGTGTAGTCCCTCTGCTGGCCGCTCGGCGAGCTCGCAGATCGTGGGAAGGAATCCCGCAAGCGTCTTGCCCGCTCCGGTCGCCGCAACCAGCAGCCCGCTTCGACCGCGACGGGCCAGCTCCAGCATCTCGAGCTGGTGCCGGCGCGGTTGCCAACCCTTGGCTTCGAACCAGCTTTGAACGACTTGCGGAAGTTCGATCAGAGGTCGTCGGTTCCTTCGCGCCGCCGCGCTTCCTCTTCGCGGTAAAGATCGCGCGTAGCCGATTCAGTCCTGCTGTCCGTGCGATTGGAACGCCGCCGCATGACCAGCCAGATCAGCACGACAAGAAGGATCGCCGGGCCGACGATGTCAATGATCCACCACTGGGTTTCGTCCATGCTTTTCCTCCGGCGCGGAACTTGTTGTCGTTAATGCCTATATAGTGCGCAATGGCGCGATTGGGTTCCTGGATCGAATCTCACCCGGAGGGGATCTATGTGCGTCCCGCCGACGCGTGGATCGACCCTTCGCAACCGAAGGGACGCGCCTGGGTGACACACGGTCATGCGGACCATGCTCGCGGGGGCCACGGCGCGGTGCTCGCGACGCCCGAGACCCTGGCGATCATGGCAACGCGCTATGGACCGCAAGCGGGTCAGGCGATCCCTTACGACGAGACGATCCGCGTTGGGGAGGTCGACGTCCGCTTCGTACCCGCGGGACACGTGCTCGGCTCCGCGCAGATCGTCATGGAGCACAAGGGCGAGCGTGTCGTCGTATCGGGCGACTATAAGCGCCGTCCGGATCCGACCTGCCCCTGCTTCGTGCCGGTACCCTGCGACATCTTCATCACCGAGGCGACCTTCGGCTTGCCGGTTTTCCGCCATCCCGACACCGGGAGCGAGATCGACCGGCTGCTCCATCGGCTGCACTCGGACGAAAGTCGCTGCGTCCTGGTCGGCGCCTACGCGTTGGGCAAAGCGCAGCGCATCATTACGGAGTTGCGCGCTCGTGGTCACGAACAACCGATTTATTTCCACGGAGCGATCGAACGGCTCAACCAGCTCTACGAAGGTTTCGGCGTGGCCCTCGGGGAGCTTCGGCATACGGCGAGCGCAACCAAGCAGGAAATGGCCGGGCATGTCGTCATCGCTCCCCCGGCAGCGCTGAACGACCGCTGGTCGCGCCGCTTGCCGGACCCTGTGACGGCCATGGCGTCAGGCTGGATGCGGATTCGACAACGCGCCCGTCAGCGCAATGTGGAGCTGCCGCTGATCATCTCCGATCATGCCGATTGGGACGAGCTCACCACGACGATCCGCGAGCTCGAACCGACCGAAGTTTGGATCACGCATGGCCGGGAGGAGGCGCTGAAACACTGGTGCATGACGCACCAGATCAAGGCCTGCGAGCTGAACCTCGTGGGCTACGAAGACGAGGACGATTAAGCGGACCAGCGGACCTTGTGTTCGCTAAGATAGTGCCTGACCGCGGATTCGATCGTCGGGAAGAAATGATCCTCTCCGAACCGAGTGAACAAGCCGAACTTCTTCATCTTGTCCTTCACCGGGTCCTTCATCTCCGCAAAGTAGAATTCAATCCCGTCGGCCTTCAGCGTGTCCAGCAGTTCGCCGAGCGAATCTGCCGACGTCACGTCGACGCTGGTGATAGGCGCAGCGGTTACGACGACACGCTGAATCGGAGTCGGCGATGCCGCGATCGCTTGCTGGATGCGCTGGTTGAACAGCTCGGCGTTGGCGAAGAAGAGCGGCGCGTCCCAACGGAACAACAGCAGTCCAGGAAGCTGTCGCGCCTGCGGATAGCGGCTGACGTCATGGTATCCTTCCACACCGTCCGGCTTGCCAAGGATTGCCATTCGCGGGCGCCAGCCGTCCCAGAGGAACTCGATCACTGCGAGCACGATGGCCAGGCCGATTCCCGGGATCGCACCGAACACCGCCACGCCGGCAGTGCAAAGGATCGAAAGCCAGAACTCCCAACTCTGGACGCGATAGATTCGAGCGAGGTCGGCGAATTCGAACAGCCCGATCGCGGCCGCAATTACGACGGCGGCCAAGGCCGCATAGGACAAATCCTTGAAGAGGCTGGGCGCGGCGACCACCACCAGCGCAACGACCGCGGCTCCGACCACTCCGGTCAATTGGGTCTTCGCACCGGCCGCCTCCGCGACGGGAGTCCGCGACGAGCTGCTGCTGATCGGGAAGCCATGGAAAAGCCCCGCTGCCAGGTTGGCGGCGCCGAGACCAATCATTTCCTGATTGGGATCTACTCGCGTTCCCGTCCTCGCCGCGAAGGTTCGCGACAGGACGCTGGTGTCGGCAAAGGCGACGATCGCAACTGCAACGCCGCCCATCAGGATCGGAATGATGTCGCTCGCCTGAAGCCAGGGGATCGCAAACTCGGGCAGGCCCTGCGGAACAGGGCCGAGGACCTTAACGCCATATTTCGCGGACAGATCGAACCAGTCCGCCACGAGAGTCGCCGCAATGACGGCGATCAGAATCGCGGCCATCCTCTTGTGCGCCTTGAGGACCAGAATCACGATCAGGGTCGCGCCGCCGAGCGCTGCGCCGGGCCAGTTCGCCTGCCCCTCGAAGATGGCCTTGCCGATCGACACTAGATCGCGAAGGGGCCCGGCGCTTTCGATCTTGAACCCGAGCAGCTTTGGCAGCTGGCTGATCAGCACGGCGAGCGCGATACCGTTCATATAGCCGTAGCGGATCGGCTTCGAGAGAAGCTCGGTCACGAAGCCGAGCTTGAGAATACCCGCCAGGATGCAGACGGCACCGGCAACGACCGCCATTGCGCTTGCGACGGCGATCGCCCGGTCGGGATCGGTGCCGGCGGTGGAAAGGACGACTCCGAGAATGATCGGAGCCAGGGACGAATCGGGGCCAAGGACGAGGATGCGGCTGGGCTCGAACAGCGCATAGACGAGCAGAGGGACGATGGTCGCGTAAAGACCGTAGATCGCGGGAACTCCGGACGCGACGGCGTAGGCAATGCCGACCGGGACCAGCATCGTCGAAAGGACGATGCCGGCGACGAGATCGTTGCGCAGCCAGGAGAGCTGATATTCGCGCAAGACCTGGACGCCGGGCAGCCATGAGGACCAGCTCCTATGGCTCGTCCCCGCTATGCTTTTGACGAGGCTCGATTCCACCTTGTCGCCTCTGTCGGCGTCAGTAGACCTCCGGC
>JBKPJK010000462.1:0-8849 GCA_046730635.1 Pseudomonadota bacterium
GCACGGTTACCTGACCGCTTGCCGCTGAGCGCGAGCTCCGCTGCGGCAAGGACGGATGCAAGCGCTGCCCCTGTGATCGTCCAGACGTGATATCGCATCCCGGTCGCCACTCCGAGGATCAAGTAACCGGTACCATAGCAAAAGGCGGACGCGGCAATCGCCGCTACCTCGCCGCATAGCTCCGCCGCGCGGCACAGAATCAGCACGGCAAAAGCGACGGCAATCCAGAAAATCGGCCATCCGAGGGGTGTCCGCGACGCGCCATTCGCAACGGCGTCGACGGAGCTCAGTAGCCAATTCGGCCGAACCTCGAAATTCCACGGATTGGGTACCGATTGGGTCCATGCGGGCGGATCGGGATTCTCCGGCACGAGAAACCAGGTCGCTCGATTGAAGTGCGCAAGCCGGTGTTCGGCATAAGCGATCGGGTGCGCCGCGACCGCGCGGGCCCATATCATTCGAGGATCGACGTCGCCTTCGTCGACGAGCGACTGAAAAGCTGCGAAGCCGAGCGGGCACGGTTTTGGAGCCCAGGTCGAGTAGCTGTCCCATTGATAGGGATCGTAGCAGGCGTGGTTGACCGCGACCGGATCCGCCACGCCTAAGTCCGGGAACTGGCTGATCTTAGAATGTTCGGTGATTCCGCCGAGGTCGAAGATGATGAGCGAAAGCTGTGAATCCGTGTCTTCCGCCTGAAGCGCCGCAGCGATTGCCCCGGGTATCAGGAAGAAGATCGCAGCCGACGCGATTGCCGTCAGCGCAAAGCGCGGGGCGTTGCAGGTGAAGCGCCTCGGCAGGACTGCTAGCGCCAGCGGCACGCACGCCAGGAACGCGTTGACCCGAAGCGCGGCGCCGAACAAAAGCGCGATCATTGCCGCGGCGCCGAGACCTCCGCGTGCAGCCGGGCGACTTGCCGTCTTGCTCCACAAGAGCAGCCCGGTCGCGCAGCTGAGCGCTCCGGCCATGAGGCAATCTTTGGTCACACTGCCCATCAGGGCCAGCGGAGCGGGCAACCACCCGACAAGGGTCGCGGCAATTCCGAACCGCGGCTTGCCCCTTCGACAAAGCCAGACCGCGACTAGGCCGACGCCGACCCAATAGAGTGAGAGCTGGAGGAGAAGCATTGGTCCCGGACCAGGCTCGAGACGCATAAGATAATGCCAGATCCACGCCATCAACGGCGGGTGCCAGTCCTCATAAGCGTTATCGACCGACTGCTGATACTGCCACCGGGCATCGTCGATCATGACGCCAGGCCAATAAGCGAAGGCGATCGTGGCGAACCCAAACACCGCCAGGACTAGGACGAGCACTAGATAGGCTCGGTGCGGATCGGGCGCCCTCGACCCCGCGCCGGAGGTCTGATCGAAGGGGAGCTGCGCCGACTTCATGACAATTCACCGACGCTCCGACGCTTGGCGACTTACCCTGCAACGAGACGAAGACACCCTCGAAGCTCGCCTGATCGCGGGGCAACCGTTAAGCGAAAACTGCTTTTGATCCGCTGTCAGCAACATGAACGTATGTTCATATAGCCGAGCGTCCTAACGCCGTGATTTGAAAAGGCACGGTGGCGGAGACGGAGGGATTCGAACCCTCGGTACGGGAATTCCCCGTACGGCGGTTTAGCAAACCGCTGGTTTCAGCCACTCACCCACGTCTCCGGAAGCGGCCTTGGAAAGGAAGGGCGGCTATATAAGCGCAATTCTCAGGCATCAACCTGAACGCGTCCTCTTTCGCAATGTGCAGCGGTTCCGCCTCGAATGCCTTCCACGATCTAGCGGTTGCGCTCGCCCCGTCGCCATGCGGTTAGTGGAAAACTGGGGGCGTCGAAGACGTTTTCGTTTCGGCTGTGACATTTCGGCAATATTGGCCGTCTGATCCATTATCCGATGGTGCCGCTCAATAAAAATGTTCGCCAATTTAGTGGCTTAGCTCCATCCGATGCTTGCGACCCGAAATTGAGAAAGCCGATTGGGCGGCCGCTTTTGCACCCTCGCGTTCAGAACAATTCACAGGCCGGAAACTCTCTTGGGGATAATCTCACATTCGACGTTGCACGCGGATTCGGGGCGGCAGTATTTATCGCCCCGGGGCCGGGGAGGGTCACGAATGAATAGACGCGTCAAGGAGTTCGTCGACATTGGCGAGAACACCTCGCTCGATGAACTCATCGGCAAGCTGGTCGACTTGCGCGACGAGCTTCCCGAAGGTTCTGAGCCGGAGTTGAGGCTTCGCGGCGACGAAGTCTTCGGCCGGCGAATCACGATTTCCTACTTCCGCGATCAGACGGATGAAGAAGCTGAGATCGAGAGGCGTTATGCCGAAGCGACCCGCGAAGCGAAGGAGCGTGAGCTCGAACGGCTTCAGCAGGAGTTGGGCGTCGTGTGCTATTCGGCGCCGGGCAAGCGCGGAACGCTGAGGATCGTCGCTTAGGCGATCGCCCCGGCGCGGAACTGAAGCGCCAGGCCGTTCATGCAATAGCGTAGGCCGGTCGGTTTCGGGCCATCGTCGAAGACGTGCCCGAGATGCCCGCCGCAGCGCGCGCAGAGCACTTCGGTGCGCTCCATCATCAGGCTGCGGTCTTCGCGCGTGACCACGGCGCGCGCCAGAGGCTTCCAGAAGCTCGGCCAGCCGGTTCCACTCTCGAACTTTGTCGCGGAGCTAAACAGCGGGAGTGCGCAGCCGGCGCAGGCGAACACGCCCTTGCGATGTTCGTTGAGCAGCGGGCTTGTGAACGCGCGCTCCGTCGCCCCTTCGCGGAGGATGGCGTAGCGCTGCGCCCCGAGGATGCGGCGCCATTGATCCGGTGTGTGATCGACCGCGAAGTGGAGACCGGGGCTCGCACTTCCCGACCGGCCGAAAAGCAGGAGCGCGACGGCCGCGCTTCCGCCCAGTCCAAGCATGGCTCTGCGATCGATCATCCGATTGTTATGATGCCGTTACCTTGGTGAACACGCGCTGACGCTCGTCGACGACCGGCTCGAACCGCCGGGTCAGCGCGCTGCCGATCTCGGCGACCAGGCTCACCCCGTAGAAGCCGAGCGACACGGCCATGGCTGCGGGTCGCTGCCAGACGGGCAGGTCCACCTGGCCGCCCTTGGCGATGATGCGTCCCCAGGATTTGCCGACCTTGCCGCCGAAAAATTCGAAAGAATAGCCAAATCGCCCAATTCGCGAACGGGTGCCGGTCTGGAAGGCCTGGTAATCGCGGTCGAGTCCCATGGTCCAGGCGCGCCAGGCGAGAAACTTGTAACCCGGATGCGGCGCGTGAACGGTCATTGCCTCGGCCGTTCGCGTATATTTGAAGCCGCGCGCGGTGAAGTCGCGGATCCAGAAGCCGCACTGCTTCTTGAATGCCGGCAGATCGGGGAACGGATGTTTCTTGAACCATTCCGTCCGCACGGCGCAGTTGTTGGCGTGGATCTTCTCGCGCTTGACGGTCTTGTCGCGCTCGCTCTTGAGATCGAAGATCCAGCTCAAGGCAAAGGTCTTCGACAGGAAATCGTCGTAGCCGAGAACCGTGAAGCCGCCGACCGCCATGATCTCCGGGTCGGCGAAGGGCTTCAGCAAGCCTTCCAGCCAGCCCGGCTGCGGCGCCGCGTCGCTGTCGAGCATGATCGAGATTTCGGTCTTCGAGCGAGCAATGCCGAAATTCTTGAGCTTGTAATACGTAAGCCCATCGGTCGGGACGATCTCGAGGTCGGCGAGCTCGCGGATCCGGGGCGCGGTTGCGGCAAGCGTTCGCTCGATGGTCCCCGCCGCCACGGAGTTCTTGTCGTAGAGATACATGATCCGCGGCTTGGCCGACATCTTCGGTCCGACAGCGGCCAGCTCAGCCTCGAGTGCCGACATCGCGGCCTGCGTCCACTTGTCCTCGACGTCGATAGCATTTTCCCATTCGATGACGATCGTCACGGCGGGGAGCTTCGACGAGCCTTTCGCGGATGACTTGCGCGCGGGCGCCTTGCGCGCGGTTGGTTTTGCCTGTGCCATGGGCGCGTACATAAGGTCACAGGCGCCTCGCTGCCAGCCGGCGACTTTGAAGCGAGGGCGCGGGTCGTTAGAGCCGGACGGGATGGCAGTTCGCGACATCATCGACGGTATGGCGGTGCAGGCGCTGCGGCTGGTCCCGGGGTCGTGGGCTCGGCGCGTCCGGCGGGATCTACGCGACGCCGCATGGCTGAGGCACGCGGATGTCGTGCTGATCTCCTTCCCGAAGTCCGGGCGAACCTTCGTTCGGGCCATGCTGAGCCGGCTGTTCCAGCGGCGCTTCGGAATCGACGAGCGCAGGCTGCTCGAATTTCCGATGCTCCGAAGCGCCCCGGCGAGAGTCCCTCGACTGCTCTTCACCCACGCCGGCGACGCGATGAGGACGGCAGACGAGATCGAGCTCGATCCCTCCGACTACGAACATTGCCGTGTGGTTCTGCTCGCGCGTCATCCTGGGGACGTCGCCGTGTCTCGTTATCATCACTTGAAGCACCGCAGCCGCGACCGAGCGCGGCAACGCCTCGCCGATCAGCCGCTCGAGACGTTCGTGTGGAGCGATCAGGGCGGGATTCCCGCGATCGTTCGCTTCATGAACCAATGGGCGGAGCTCGCACGTCATCGGACCGGCGTCGGCATCGTACGCTATGAGGATTTCCTGACCGATCCGCGTGCCACGCTCAAGGACCTCTCCGACAAGGTTGGGCTCGAGGTCACCGCCGAGGACATCGACGATGCCGCGGAGTTCGGCGAATTGGGAAACCTCAAGCGGCGCGAGCGCGAAGCATATTTCCGGTCATCGCGTCTTCAGGCCGCAAAAAAGGGCGACGAGGCTTCGTTCAAGGTTCGGAGCGGAAGCAGCGGCGGCTATCGGAAAAGGCTTGATCCCGACAATGCGGCGAGGGTGGACGCGTTCGTAGCCGCCAATCTCGACCCCGTGTTCAGCTATTGAACGAAGCGGCGCGGGAAGCCGGCTTCCCACAGCAGACGGGCCGCTTCTCGGGGGCCGAACGCCGCGGATAGCTGCCTCAGGTCGCGCGCTGCGCCGGGAAGGTTCGCTTTCTTGAGCCTGCGCCACAGCGATAAGCGCAGGATATAGGCTAGGCCTGGCCGAAATTCGCGGACGTGGAGATATTCGGGATGGCGGCGGACCAGCTCGATGTTCGCCGGGATCATATTGTCCTGGCCGGAGATCGCATTGGCGTCCCAATATTTGACCCACAGCACCGCATCGGTCGATGCGCAGTTCAAAGTCTCCGATGCCCGGATCAAAAAATCGAAGTCCTGAAGCCGTCGAAGCGTCTCATCGAACATCACCCTGAGGAGCGCATCTCGCCGCGCCGAGATCGATGGGGTCGCCTTCCACAATTGACGCGTGAACAGGGCTCTTCGAAAG
Organism: Pseudomonadota bacterium; assembly: GCA_046730635.1. Classification (GTDB taxonomy): domain Bacteria; phylum Pseudomonadota; class Alphaproteobacteria; order Sphingomonadales; family Sphingomonadaceae; genus Sphingomicrobium. The sequence goes on from JBKPJK010000462.1 coordinate 5,387, forward strand.
GTTTCGCGGTCGTCGATCACCGGATTGTTGCGCACGACCCGTGCGCCCGACGGCTGGACCTTGATGAAGCTGTCCACAAGCAGCTCCATTTCCGGCCTTGCCTCGAATTCGGCCACGACGCGCTCGAGCTTTTCCGGAAGATAGGTGTCGTCGCTGTCGAGGAAGGCAATCAGAGGAGCGCTGGCCGATCGAACGCCCGTATTCCTCGCGACATTGCCCCCGCGATTCTCACCGAGTTCAACCACTCGGATGCGCTTGTCGGTGAAGGACTTGGCGACTTCGATGCTATTGTCTGTCGAGCCGTCGTCGACAATCACCAGTTCGAAATCGCGCAGTCGCTGATCGAGCACGCTTTCAATGGCGCGGCCGAGCACATCCGCCCGATTATGCACAGGCAGGACGACGGAAACCTTCGGGGTCATGTCGCGGCGACGGCAGGTCTCTTGGTCGACGCGCGTGGCCGCCGCTTGACGGCGGGCGCCGGCTGCTGGTCGCTCCACCAACAACTGAACATCGCGATGGCGTAGAGCATGCGCCCATGATCGGCGGTCCCGCTGCGGTGTTCGTCGAACAGCCGATCGACGCCCGCTTTGTCGAGGATGTTGAGGTCGGCGACCCCCGAAGACGTCCATGCCTCGCGCGCGAAATCGTTGAAGCCCCCCATGAACCAATCGGCCAGCGGCAGCTGGAAGCCGATCTTTCGTTGATCGAGCTGGCCCTTGGGGAGCCACGGTTCGACTGCCCGACGAAGCACATATTTGCCCGTATCGCCCCTGAGCTTCAGATCGGTCGGCACCGTAAGCGCGAACTCGACGAAACGATGCGACAGGAAGGGCACGCGCGCCTCGAGGGAATGGGCCATGCTCGAGCGGTCGAGCCGCTGACACATGGACGCCGGCATGTGCACGGTGAGATCGCCCATCATGAACTCTTCGAGATCGGAGAGCGGCTGACGCTGGTCCGGCGGGAAAAAGGCCTCTGCCCGCGACGCGATGCTGCTGCGATCCTCTTCACGCCGGAAAAATTCGGGTTTGTAGATGCTGGCGCGCAGCTCCGGAGTGCTGATCGACACTGAGGCGAAGAAGCGCTCGTAACCGTCTTCCAGGCTTGCGCCCTCGCGGAATCGGCCCGCCAGCTGGCGGATGTAATTCCACTTGCGGAGGGGCAGTTCCGGCAAACGCTCGATGGCGCCGGCCACCGGGGCTCCCAGGCCCCATTGCGCCATGCGCCTCGCCCAGCGCTGACGGTTGTAACCCAGGAAAAGCTCGTCGCCGCCCTCCCCGCACAGCACGACCTTCACATGTTCCGCCGCAGCGCGAGACAGATACCAAAGAGGGATCGCGCTATTGGCCGCCGTCGGCTCGTCGAAGCTCGCCTGAACCGCGGGCAGCACATCCGCCGCCGTCTGCGGCTGCATCGGAAGCACGACATGCTCGCAGCCCAGATGCTCGGCGAGGCGCTTTGCAGCGGCCGTCTCGTCGCGCGGCGATCCGGGGAATCCGGCAGTGAACATCTTGAACGGCTCGGACGAGGTCCGCACCATCGCCGCGGCGATCGCGCCCGAATCCACTCCACCTGAAACGAAGGCGCCGATCGGGACGTCGGACAGTTGATGCTCCTTGACCGTGCGCAGCAGCTCCGAACGCGTGCGCTCGACCCAGTCGTCCTCGGAGATGCCCTGCTCGACCTTGAGCCGCGCTTGCCAGAATCGGTGAATCGCCGGTTCCCCGACCGCTCCGATGTGAAGCACGTGACCTGGCTCGAGCGGACGCACCTGCTTGAAGATCGTCCTCGGCGGAAGCGTGTGGCCGAAGCAGAAAAAGTCGTCGACGCCGTCCTCATTCAAGTCGAAGCGATGATCCGGCAGATCGCGCAGTGCCGTGATTTCCGACGCAAACGCGAGACCGCCCTGTTGTTCGGTGAAGAACAAAGGCTTGATCCCGATCGGATCGCGGGCGAGCGTCAAGCTCTTTGCCAGCTTATCCCAGATGGCGACCGCATACATGCCCTCGAGCTTGAGCCAGGCGTCGTCCCCCCAGCGCAGGAAAGCCGCGAGAATCGTCTCGGTATCGCTATGGTCCGTCTTGAATTCATAGCCGCCTTCGAGCTCTCGCCTCAGCAGGGGGTGATTGACGATCTCTCCGTTGAAAACGATCGCATAGCGGCCGTCGGGGCTAAGGATCGGCTGCCGGCCACCCTCGATGTCGATGATGCTCAATCGGCGCATGCCGAAGCCGAAGTCGCCCTCGGTCAAATAGCCGGCCTCGTCGGGCCCGCGTTGAACCAGCCGGTCGCATTGGCCGACGATCGAGTCCTGGGGCACGGGCCGACCACCGCGTCGGTACCAGCCGGCAATGCCGCACATGGGAAGCTCCTCACCTTGCGGCTTGTGTCCTGGCCGCCGTCACCCGATTACATGATGGACAGCCGATTTGGGAACGGGGATCCAGCGCGACAATGCCCTCGAAGCCGCCACTGCGCGTTTGGGCGCTGACCGGTCCGCACCGCGGGGACAACAACCAGGTCCTGGCGCTGGCCGAGGCGCTCGGCCTGCCGTTCGAGGAGAAGAAGCTCAGCTACAACCAACTGCGACGGGTGCCACCCGCCGTGCTGGGTCCCACGTTTCGGAGCGTCGACGAACGGTTGCGCGCGCAGCTCGAGCACAAGCCGCCCGATCTAACCATATCGACGGGTCTCAGGAGCGTTCCCGTGGTCCGGGAGCTCAAGCGTCGGTCCTTCGGCAGGACACGGGCGGTCCATCTCGGTTTCCCGCGAATCTCACCGCGCCATTTCGATCTTCTCGTACCCACGCCCGAATATCCGGTCCCAGACGCGCCTAACGTGCTGCGGATCCCGTTCGCACTGACGCCTCAGGGCGCGCGAACCGTCGAACAGTCCGACCGGGCCTTGCTCAGCGCCTATCCCAGGCCGCGGCGGCTGCTGCTGGTCGGCGGACCGACGCTCTATTGGCGACTTCCGATCGAAGGGATACGCGCCGCGATCCAGCACCTCGCGAAGGTCAGCGAGGAAAGTGGCGGTTCGGTGCTCGCGGTTGGCAGTCCTCGCACTCCGATCGAGGTGCTGGCCGCGGTTCGGGAGGCGTTGGAAGGATCGTCAGTGCCCTTCCTGTTCGAGCCGGGTGACGGGCCACCCGCTTACCCGGCCCTCGTCGACGCGGCCGATGAGATCTTCGTCACTGCCGACAGCGTCGCGATGGTGGCGGATGCGGTGACAACGGGAAAGCCCGTGGGGCTGGTTCCGATTGCGAAGAGCGGTCTCGGGCAATTCGTCATGGCAATCATGGATCGGCTTCGCCCCGGGCGTCGTCTTTACCCGCGCGATCTGCGGTTCTTTTGGAGCACGCTGGAGAAAGAGGGATTCAGCGGAACTTTGGTGGCTCCAAAAGCCAGCAGCCCACCCGATTATGCCAAGCTAGTGGCGGAGCGCGTCAGGCAGCTTTTGG
>JBKPJK010000463.1:0-17181 GCA_046730635.1 Pseudomonadota bacterium
GCGTGCTGCGCGGCGCGGAAACGGTACGCGGAGGCGATCCCGCCTACTTTGCGACCACAATCCACAGCTTCGCAACCGAGCAGGGCGCGCGGGACGCGGTGGCGTCGGACGGCGGACGGACGCTGGTCGCGGACTTCACGAACTTCACGAGCGTGACGCCGGTCATCCAGTTCAACACGGCGGTGCCGTAAGCACCTCAGGCCTGGTGAATCGCCTTCACCACCTGATAGCTTTCCAGCCCTTCCTTGCCGCCTTCGCTGCCGAAGCCTGAGTCCTTGACGCCGCCGAACGGCGAGTCGGCTCCGCTGATGGCAAAGGTGTTGATTCCAACCATGCCGCTTTCGACGAGGTCGCCGATCAAGTTGGCGCGGCGGCCATTCTCGGTAAAGGCGAAGGCCGCGAGGCCGAAGGGTAGGCGGTTGGCCTGCTCGATGACCTCCTCAAACGTGTCGAACGGGCGCGATACGGCGACTGGGCCGAACGGCTCGTCGTTCATGATCGCCGCTTCGTTCGGGACGTCCGCCAGCAGCGTCGGCTGGAAGAAGAAGCCGCCGTCGCCGCGCTCGCCTCCGGCCATCACTCGGGCTCCTTTGGCCTTCGCGTCCTGGACCAGGGTTTCGATCGCCTCCGGGCGGCGGCTGTTGGCAAGCGGCCCCATCTTCACGCCGTCTTCCAAGCCGTTGCCGACCTTCACCTTCGCGGTGCGCTCGGCGAAACCCTTGATGAAGGCGTCGTAGATGCCGCGCTGCACATAGAAGCGGGTCGGCGAGACGCAGACCTGGCCGGCGTTCCGGAACTTCTGCGGAACCACCATGTCGAGCGTCTTCTCGAGATCGCAGTCGTCGAAGATCAGGACCGGCGCATGGCCGCCGAGCTCCATCGTCACGCGCGTCATGCTGTCGGCGCACAGCCGCATCAGATGTTTTCCGACATTGGTCGAGCCGGTGAAGCTCACCTTGCGGATGACGCGGCTGGCGATGAGCGTCTCACTGACAAGACCCGCTTCGCCGTGCACGAGCTGCGCGACTCCGTTGGGAATGCCGGCGTCTGCGAGGGCACGGAACATCTCCGTCCCCACGCCCGGAGTTTCGTGCGGCGGGCGGGAGATCACGGTGCAGCCGGCGGCGAGCGCGGCGCTGACCTTCTTAGCCAGCAGATAGAGCGGGAAGTTCCACGGGGTGAAAGTCGCGGTCGGACCGACCGGCTGGCGGATCACTCGACTGAGCTGACCCGCGGGGCGCACAAGCGTGCGGCCGTAGTCCCGCTTCGCATCCTCTGCGTACCAATCGAACAACTGCGCGGAGGCGAGTGTCTCGAGCTTCGCTTCGGTAAGGACCTTACCCTGCTCTTGGGTCATCGTCGCTGCGATCAGGTCGACGCGCTCGCGGATGAGCGATGCGGCCTTGTGCAGGATGGCCGCGCGCTTCTCGACGTCCGTCGCGCGCCATTCCGGCCAGGCGCGTTCGGAGGCCGCGAGGGCCTCTTCAAGGTCGGCCTTGGTGGCGTATGGAACTGCGGCGATCGGCGTGGCGTCGACCGGGTTGACCACGTCGTGGCTGTCGCGGCCTTCGCCCGATTTCCAAACGCCGTCGATGAAGAGCTTGAGGTCGGTTTCGTATCCCATGCGAGCGCAGATAGGCGCGGCTCGTTACGCCTGCAACTCGCCTCACATTCTTCATCGCTGTCCGAAACGGAGGATGTTGATGCTCGTCCGCGTCGCGGCTACCGCTACTGACAAAGGAGAAAGCAAGCATGACCAAGCAGGAACTCGTCGAGCGGATGCAGCAGGGTCAGGCGTGGGTGCCGGGCAAGCGCGTGAAGATCGACTTCGGCGGAAGCGAGGGTGCGGTGATGCTCGACGGCGCGGCCCAGCAGATCAGCGAAGAGGACGGCGCGGCGGACACCACGATCCGCGTCGGCTGGGACGACTGGCAGCAGATGGCCTCGGGCCAACTCGACGGGATGACGGCGTTCATGATGGGCAAGCTCAAGGTGGAGGGCGACATGTCCAACGCGATGCAGCTGCAGGGCGTGCTGTCGAAGCTGCGCAGTTAGTTCGTCGAACGGCCGTTGCCGCACGGGTGGCGGCTATTCAGGATGGCTGGATGCGATTGCCGATCGCGTTCCTGCTGCTGATCCCCACGCCGCTGTTCGCGCAGGCGGTGCCCGTGCTCGACGCAGGGGCTGCCCAGGCGATCATTGCAGGATGCGTCTCCCAGTCGAAGGCGAAAATGCAGAGCCATGCGATCGTGGTGGTCGACACTGGCGGCCACGTGATCGCCGCGCTCCGCATGGACGGGAACGGCAGCGGCGTCTTCGATTTCGCGCTTGCGAAGGCAGAAGCGGCGGCCGCCTGGGGTTTCTCCACCGGGCAGATGATTGAGGCGGCCAGGGGAACGCCAGGCTTCGCCAGCGCACCTCACGTCGTCATCGTGCCGGGCGGCGTGCCCGTTTACTCAGCCGATGGAAGGGTTCGCATCGGCGCGGTCGGAGTGTCCGGCGAAGCCCCGGCGGACGATGCGGCCTGCGCCGAGGCCGGGGTGCGTGCAGCGGGGCTTCGCACCGGCCATTCTTGACCCCTACGGCTGCGCAACTATTGGCGGCGCATGCAAAAAATCTATCCCAACGCGGAAGCCGCGCTCGAAGGGCTTTTGTTCGACGGAATGACCATGGCCGCGGGAGGCTTCGGCCTGTGCGGAATTCCGGAGCGGCTGATCGACGCCATCGTCGCATCGGGTGTCAAGGACCTCACCATCGCCTCGAACAATGCCGGAATCGACAATGAGGGTCTCGGCAAGCTGCTTCGGACACGCCAGGTGAAGAAGATGATCTCGTCCTACGTTGGCGAGAACAAGGAGTTCGAGCGGCAATATTTGGCCGGCGAGCTGGAGGTGGAATTCTGTCCGCAGGGAACGCTTGCCGAGCGGATGCGCGCGGGCGGCGCCGGCATTCCCGGTTTCTATACCAAGACCGGCTTCGGAACCCAGGTCGCCGAGGGCAAGGAGGTCAAGGAATTCGACGGCGAGGAATATATTCTCGAGCGCGGCATCCGCGCCGACCTCAGCGTCATCAAGGGTTGGAAGGCGGACGAGAGCGGCAACCTCATGTTCCGCAAGACCGCTCGCAACTTCAACCAGCCGGCAGCGACGTGCGGCAAGGTCTGCGTCGCCGAGGTCGAGGAGATCGTTCCGGTGGGTTCGCTCGATCCCGACTGCATCCACCTGCCGTCGATCTTCGTGAACCGGCTGATCCTCGGCGCGCCGTATGACAAGAAGATCGAGTTCCGGACCGTACGCCAGCGGGAGGTCGCGTGATCGCGGCCCTGTTCGCCGCTGCTCTGACGTCGGCACCTGCGGCCAGTCCGGCCGACCTCGCCGGAATCGATGGCGCGGTCCGCGGAGTTTATGAAGTCATCTCTGGCCCGCCGGGGCAGAAGCGCGACTTCGATCGCATGCGCTCGATGTTCGCTCCTGGCGCGACGATGAAGGCGATCGGGCCGAAGGGCCTGCGCGGCGGAACGGTCGAGGATTATATCGCTCGCAACTCCGCGATCCTCGAGAAAGAGGGATTTACCGAGCGCGAGCTCGGCCGCCGCGTCGAAATCTGGGGCGGCCTCGCAACAGCTTGGTCGGCCTATGACGGACGCACCGCCAGCGGCAGTTTCCACGAGCGTGGAATCAACAGCTTCCAGCTCGTGAAGGTGGATGGAAAATGGCTGGTTGCTTCCATCCTGTGGCAGGAAGCCACTCCTGAAAATCCGTTGCCGGCAGATTTGATCAAGGGAACCGACAAATGAGTACGGAAACGCTGACCAAGGGTTGGACGCGCGACCAGATGGCGCAGCGCGCCGCGAAGGAGCTGCGCGACGGTTTCTACGTCAACCTCGGAATCGGGATTCCGACCCTCGTCGCGAACCATGTGCCTGCCGGCATGACCGTCACGCTCCAGAGCGAGAATGGGATGCTCGGCATCGGCCCATTTCCCTACGACGACGAGGTTGATCCCGACCTGATCAACGCCGGCAAGCAGACGATCAGCCAGCTCCCGCAGTCGAGCTATTTCGACAGTGCGACCAGCTTCGCGATGATTCGTGGCGGGCATATCGACCTCGCCGTCCTCGGCGGCATGGAAGTCAGCGAGAAGGGCGACCTGGCCAACTGGATGGTGCCGGGCAAGATGATCAAGGGGATGGGCGGCGCGATGGACCTGGTCGCGGGCGTCAAGAAGATCATCGTCGTGATGGAGCATGTGTCCAAGAACGGCGATCCCAAGTTCATCCCTGAGTGCACGCTTCCGCTCACCGGCAAGAACGTGGTCGACATGATCATCACGGACCTCGCCGTGTTCCAGCGGCCGGACCACGACAGCGAGTTCAAGCTGATCGAGCTCGCGCCGGGCGTGACCCGCGAGGAAGTGCGCGAGAAGACGTCGGCGAGCTACGCGGAGTAGCTCCGGCTAGTCCGCCGTGAACAGGATTGCCGTGGTCCTGACCATCGGACGATTCGGCGGAACGGCCGCGCCCTTTGCCAGAACGTGGCTGCAGGCTGCGTCGATCAGCGACTTGGGCTGAGCCTTGCTTTCCGGAAGGACGGTGCAGGACGATGCCTGGCCCTGAGCGTCGACGAAATAAGCGAGCTTGACCGCAGCCGGCTTCTTCGTTCCGGGAGGCAATGCGCTGACCGTGATCTCGAGGTCCGGTCCCGGCTCAGCCTGCAGGCTTTCCTGGTCGGGGCGGTGCCATTTCACCATGCTGCGATAGGAGCCGTAGACCGGCGTGCCGTCCGGCCCGCGGGCTGGCGAGAATCGCGGACGGTGCATTGCGTTGTAGCAGGTCTCGCGGTCCAGCGTCGGATATCCGGTTGACTGGATGATGGTGCAGTCCGTGGGGCGGCCTTGCGGATCTACGAGCAGTTCGAAAGTCGCTGCGCCTTTCCACTGCTCGGTGAAGGCCTTCATCGGATAATCGGCGAAAGTGTACCAAGGGAGCTGGGTGGTCGGCGTGGCCGCAACCACCGCATTGACCAGCAGAGAAGCTAACAGGGCCATCGCACCCCTCCTAAGTTTCTGCCGACACGATAATCCGGACTCAGTCGTCACTTCAAATGCGATTTGTGCATCCTCACGCCGTTTATCTAATGTTCATCCAAGCGCGACGGACTGAGTTGGCGCCGCGACTAACGCTGAACCATGGTCGTTGACGAACGTTTTAACCGGCAAAGGCTCCAGTCGTTTGAAAGGAGTACCAGAGCCATGACCTTTATGACTAAGCTTCTCGCCGGCGCGGCCGGGCTTTCGGCATTTGCTGCAACTGCGCCTGCGAACGCACAATATTATGGTAATCCCGGCTATTCCTATGGCGCTCCTTACGGGAACGCTTACGGCTACGGAATGAACACGAACGTTGCCGTTCAGCAGTGCACGGCTGCCGTCCAGCAGCGCCTATATAACCGCACGAGCATCAGCGGTATCCTCGGCGCCGTCCTGGGTGCGAACACGACCGGACAGGTGCTCTCGATCACGCAAGTATCCACGCGCGACAACGGCCTGATCCGAGTCCGCGGTCTCGCAAGCAGTGGGCGTCATGCCTACAACAACTACGGTCCGTACGGCGTCGGCGCTTACGGCGCCCTCGGCTACGGCGCCAACAACTCGGCCGATCTCAGCTTCCGTTGTGACGTCACTCCCAACGGGCAGATTTACAACGTCGACATCCACCGCCGTTACTAAGCGCGGCCAATGCGAAGACGGATAGCGCCGGGGTTCCGCCCCGGCGCTTTTCTGTGGCCGGAAAGGCTCACTTGAGGTTCAGCTGAAGGGCCGGATAAACCTGAGCAAGTTTCGCGCGTTGGGCGGCGGAATCATGGGGAGATGAACGGGAGCATGAAACGGATTTCGCTCGGATTGGCGCTTGCCGCACTTGCCGCGGCAACGCCGTTGGCCACGCATATCGGTCCGGCCGCTGCGCAAGGCATGGATGGCGGCGATATAACCGCCTTCTATCGGGGCCGAGGCGGGGCTCCATTGTGGTTCTCTCCGCGGGCCGGCTCCGCGGCCCAGCAGTTGCTTCAGCTGCTCGCGACGGCGCAGGCGGATAACCTCAACCCGCACCGGTACAATTTGCGCGGGCTCTCCCGAGCTGTCGCGGATGCGCGCACAGGAAATCCCGCTGCGATCCAACGCGCCGAGGTGATGCTCAGTTCGGCGTTCGTCGCCTACGCGCGCGACCAAAGGCATGATCCGGGCGGAATCATCTATGTCGACCCGGAGCTTGCGCCGACGACTCCGTCTGCCGAAGCGTTGCTGATCCAGGCCTCGCAAGCGCCTTCGCTGTCCGAGTTCGTCGGACAGATGGGATGGATGAATCCGATCTACGCCAATCTTCGTCAGGCGCTCGCGAGCCGGCTGTACCGCACCGATGCGGAACGCAGGCTGCTCACCGCGAACCTGGAGCGGGCCAGGGCGCTGCCGTCGGGCAACGGGCGCTACGTGATCGTCAATCCGCCCGCGGCAAGGCTCTACATGTACGAGAACGGGCACGTGGTGGACTCGATGCGGGTTGTCGCCGGGCGCCCAGACCCGATCGCCCAGACGCCGATGATGAATGCATTCATCCGCTACGTCGCGCTCAATCCTTATTGGAACTCGCCGCCCGACATTACCGCCCGCCGGCTCGCGCCAAACGTTGTGAAGCGCGGCCGGGCGTATCTGAACGAAAAGGGCTATGAGCTCGTCGACCGGTTTGGCGACGACGCCCGTGTCCTCAACCCCATGTCCGTGGACTGGAAGGCGGTCGTTGCCGGGCAGGTCCATGTCAATCTGCGCCAGAAGCCCGGTCCGGCCAACTCGATGGGTCGGATGAAGTTCATGTTCCCCAACGCGCAGGGAATTTGGCTGCACGACACGCCCGAAAAGGAAAAGATCGAAGAAGCTGCACGGCTTCAGAGCAACGGCTGCGTTCGCCTGGAGGATGCGCCTCGGTTCGAGCGTTGGCTCTTCAATGGCCGCGCGCCGAAGCCGCAGGGAGCCAGGCCGGAGCAGAAGGTGAATCTCCCGACGCCGGTGCCGATCTACATCACGTATCTGACTGCGGTGCCGAGCGGCACGTCGATCGTCTATTTCGAGGATTTCTACGGACGCGATCGCGGTGCGACGAGGCGGATCGCGAGCCTCTTTTAAACGCTCTAGCTCGCTTCGCGGCGCTCGACGTACCAGGGTTTGAGGATCGATGTCTCGTTGCGCTTCTCTTGCTTGGGCGCGAGCCGGGCGAGATCGAACTCGCGTTCGAACTGGACGCCGAACTTGCCCGACTGAGCCCAACGAACGAGCGCGCGGACGGGCCCGACGCCGACGATGTCGATCGTCAGTTCGGTTCCCGGCGAGACCGCGACGCCGCATTCGACCAGCGCGCCCATGGACGAGATGTTGCGTAGCTTGAGCTCGACGGGCTCGCCTCCCAACGATGCGATGGCGCGACGCATCAGGCGGTGACGCGGCTCGCGGGTGCAGGCGAAACCGTCTGCTTCGACAGTCACGCTGTTGGCGAGCTCGCGCGCGGCTTCGGCGGCGCTCGGCTTGCCGAAGATGTAGCCCTGCACCATGCTGACGCCGAGCTCGCGAATGAGCTGAAGGTCGTCATGCGTCTCGACGCCTTCCGCGCAAGTGTCCATTCCCAGCGTTTCGGCGAGCGTCACGATGGCGCGGATGATCGCCGCGTTGCGATTGGTCGCGGAGGCCGCGCCGCGCACGAAGCTCTGGTCGATCTTGATCTTGTCGAACGGTGCCTTCTTCAAATAGCCGAGCGAGCTGTAGCCGGTACCGAAGTCGTCCAGCGCCAAGCGCACGCCGAGGGCTTTGAGCTTGGCGAAAGTCTCGTCGGTCGTATCGCCTTCGACGAGGAAGACGCCTTCGGTGATCTCGAGCTCGAGACGCTCGGCACGCACGCCCGTCTCCTGAAGGTGCGACGACACCATGTTGACGACGTTCGGATCGTTGAACTGCAGGGGCGAAAGGTTGACCGCCACGCGGACATGGTCGGGCCAGCGCGCCGCTTCTTCGAGCGACGTCTTGAGCACCCACTCGCCGATGCTTCCGATCAGGCCGGCCTCTTCGGCGAGGGGAATGAACTTGTCGGGGGAGATCAGGCCGCGGCTCGGATGGTTCCAGCGCACCAGCGCTTCGAACCCGGAGATCTCTTCGCCTGCGGCGCGAACGATCGGCTGGTAGGCCATCCACAATTCGCCGCGCTCGATGGCTTGCCGGAGGTCGTTCTCCAGCAGCTGACGCTCTGCGGCCTCGCTGTGCATCGCCGGTTCGTAGAGGCGGTGCTTGCCGCGTCCGGCGGCCTTGGCTGCGTAGAGCGCGAGGTCCGCGTTACGGACGAGAGCGTCCGCGCTGGCGCGGCCCGGATCGCCGATAGCGATGCCCACGGAGGCGCCGATCGTCACCTTGTGCCCTTCGATGTTATAGGGGCGGGAGACCTGCTCGATGAGAGTCCGTGAGAGGGATTCGAGAAGGCCGATATCGACTACTCCGGGCATGACCGCCTGGAACTCGTCGCCGCCGAGACGGCCAACCTGGCCGTGATTGCCCATGACGGACTTCAGGCGATCGGCCACCTGCCGCAGGAGCGCGTCACCGACGGGGTGACCGAGCGTGTCGTTCACGTTCTTGAACCGATCAAGGTCGATCATGAACAGCGCACACCCCTTCTGGCGATGCGCTGCATTGCGCAGGGCTTCGTCCAAAGTTTGCCGCATCATCGCCCGGTTGGGCAGGCCGGTGAGCGAATCGAACCGCGCCAGGCGGCTGATCTCGCGCTCCGACCTGCGCTGCTCGGTGAGGTCGGTGCCGATTCCGCGGAAGCCGAGGAAGCGACCGCGCTCGTCGAAGATGGGATTGCCGGACAGCGACCAGTGCACGTCCTGTTCGCTGGCGGGACGGACGACCACATCCGAGAATGGGAAGCGGGCGGACAAGTGGAAACCCAGCGTCTTGCTTTCCCCTAGCGAGTCCGACTCTTGGTCAACCGACAGCAAGTCCGTGAACTGGCGGCCGAGAAGTTGGTCGGGTTCGCATTGGAAATCGTCGGCAAGCTGGCGCGAGACGTACGACAACGTTCCCACATAATCGGTTTCCCAGAACCAGCCGCGGCCACTGCTCTCGAACTCATCGACGAAGTGCTGCGCCTTGCGGGCTTGGGCTTCGAGCCGGAGGCGTTTGCGGCCGGTCACCAGGAAGCTGCGCGCGCCGGCAATGCTGTAGGCGAACAGGACGAGCGAGAGGATCGCGATTCCGGCAGGCACTAAGGGGGAGCCGGCGAGAAGAATCGCGGCGACGATCGATACCACCATGTTCACGAAGACGAGCGGCGGCGAGCTGATCGCTACGATCGTGCGCATGGCGATGCCCGCCGCCATGGCGATCGGGGCCGCCGCGATTGGGGTGACGAATGCATCATCTGCCAGGGTCGAGCCGAACCAGGTCCATAACAATCCTGCCACGGCGAGGTAGACGCACAGCATCCGGAACACGTCATGCGGGCCGAGGTCGATGCGCTTGCGATTCAGCATTAGCCCCGCGACGCCCGCGTCGACGAGGAGAGCCAGAAGCGACGGGATCAGCGGATTGTCGTAGCAGAGGCAAAAGTGGAGCTTCGGCGAGAGGACGAGGTATGCGACGGTAATCAGCAGGTGCGTGACGCCGAGAATGATCGGCGCGTGCTGCATCCCCGAGAGGCGCCAATCGCACAGCGACTCCTCATCGCTCGAGTCCGGAGAGGTGATGTCGAACCATAAGGCATCGCGGATCGATGCCCGTTCCCGGACTTCGGCGACTTCGACAGCCTTCGCGAATCGCGACCTTCGCATCTACTTTTCCCCACTTGGCCGTCCCCGCCGTTCAGCGGAAACAACGCGCCTTGCGCGCGATCTTAACTGGACGGGAGTTAACGCCGAGGAAAAGGATTGCAGTTAGCGGTCGCTTAAGCCTCTTCGGGAAGGAAGTCCGCCACCGACAGGTAGCGCTCGCCGGTATCGTAATTGAATGTCAGGACCCGCGGCTTTTCGCCGAGTTCCGGCAGCTTTTGCGCAACGCCGGCAAGCGCTGCACCCGATGAGATGCCGATCAGCAGGCCTTCCTCGCGTGCGGCGCGACGGGCCATTTCCTTCGCTTCGCCCGCATCCACGTCGATGACGCCATCGAGGATTTCGGTGTTGAGGATGCTCGGGACGAAGTTGGCGCCCAGGCCCTGAATGGGATGGGGGCCGGGCTTTCCGCCGTTGAGGATCGGCGAAAGCGCCGGTTCGACCGCGAACACCTTGAGGTTCGGCCAAGCGGGCTTGAGAACCTCCGCGCAGGCCGTGATATGCCCGCCAGTGCCGACGCCGGTGATGATCGCGTCGAGAGGTTGGTCGCCGAAATCCCTCAGGATCTCCTGCGCGGTCGTTCGGCGATGCACTTCGAGGTTGGCCGGGTTGTCGAACTGCTGAGGCATCCAACTGCCCGGAGTTTGATCCACCAACTCCTGCGCGCGGGCCACGGCACCGGACATTCCCTTTTCCTTGGGCGTGAGATCGAACGTTGCGCCATAAGCGAGCATCAGGCGGCGCCGTTCGATGCTCATGCTGTCCGGCATAACGAGGATGAGCTTGTAGCCCTTCACCGCGGCGACCATCGCGAGCCCGATTCCGGTATTTCCGGATGTCGGCTCGATGATGGTGCCGCCGGGCTTGAGCTTGCCCGACCGCTCGGCGTCTTCGATCATTGACAGCGCGATGCGGTCCTTGATCGACGCTCCGGGATTTGCCCGTTCGGACTTCATCCACACTTCGGCCCGGTCGCCGAACAGGCGGTTGATCCGGATGTGAGGGGTGTTGCCTATCGTCTCGAGGATATTGGCGGCCTTCATCCCACGCTCTCCTTCGTATTGGCGCTGCGCAGATCGGGTGCATCGAAGCTTTTTGCAAGCCGCAGCTCCGGGAACCACCAGGACCACAGCAGGACGACCGCGATCGCGCCGAATCCACCAGCGATGACAGCGGCCACCGGTCCGATCAGTGCGCCGAGGAAGCCGGATTCCGCCTCGCCCAGCTCGTTGGATGCCGAGATGAAGAGTGAGGAAACCGCGCCGACCCGCCCCCGCATCTCGTCCGGCGTGTAGAGCTGGATGAGCGACTGGCGAACGTAAACGGAGAACATGTCCGCGGCGCCGAGCAGCGACAGGCAAGCGAGCGACAGCGGCATGGACCGTGAGAAGCCGAACAGGATGGTCGCGCCGCCGAAGACGCCGACTGCCGCCAGCATCTTGGCGCCCACGTTGTGCTTCAGTGGCCGAATCGAGAAGAAGGCGGCGGTGAGCGTCGCGCCGACGGCCGGCGCAGCTCGGAGGTGCCCCAGCCCTTCAGGTCCGGCATGCAATACGTCGCGGGCGAAAACGGGAAGCATTGCGGTCGCACCGCCGAGCAGGACGGCGAAGAGGTCGAGGCTGATCGCGCCGAGCACGAGCCTGTTGTGCCGCACATATTTCAGTCCTTCGACCATTTGCGCCCACGGGTTCTTCTTGTGAGTCAATTCGGTCCTGGGAAGCTGCGGGATGGCGAACAGGCAGACGAACGCCACGGCGAACAGCACCGCACTCGCGCTGTAAGGAGCTTGCGGCGCCAGAGCGTAGAGATAGCCGCCCACGGCCGGTCCAAGAATAGCGCCGGTCTGCCAGGCCATCGAGGATAGTGCGATCGCTCGCGGCAGGATTTCGCGCGGCACGAGGTTGGGAGCAAGCGCTCCGAGAGCCGGCCCTGCGAAAGCTCGAGCAACGCCCAGTAGCGCTGCGACGACGTAAAGAATTTCGAGCGTGGTCCTGTGGCTCCAGGCGAAATAGGCGAGCGTGAGGGCGCAGAAGCATTCGAGCGCGACCGCGGCGCGCGCGATCCAGCGCCTGTCCCAACGATCCGCGGTCCAGCCCGTCACCAGGGTCAGAAGGAACAGCGGGACAAACTGGACGACACCGATAATTCCGAGCCTCAGCGCCGCTTCCTTGAGGCCCATGGTGTGGCGCGCGATGTCGTAGACCTGCCAGCCGATCACGATGACCATCGCCATCTGCGCGATCGTCGTGGCCAGGCGAGCTAGCCAGAAATAGCGAAACGCAGCAATTCTAAACGGTTCAGGGACGAGGCTCACCGGCGCCGCCTAACCAGCGCGCGCGGGCGCCGCAACCTCCTCAGCCCGCTGCTTCGCCAGACCGAACCGCTTGATCAGCATCGGCATGGTCAGGCCCTGAACGAGGATGGAGAAAGCGACGACCACGAACGCCGTCACGATGATCGCGTCTCGCTCTGACACGGTGACCGGCACGGCCAGGGCTAACGCCAACGCCAGGGCGCCGCGGAGGCCGCCCCAGAACAAGGTGTGCTGATAGGTTACGGGCAGGCGCCAGCGCGACCGATTGAACACCGCTGCGAGGGGATAGACCGACAGACCCCGGCCGGCGAGCACCAAGACGATCGCAACCGCGGCCGCCATCGAGCCCAAGTCGCGCACCGGCTGATTGGCCTCCGTCATTCCGATCAGGATGAAGACGAAGCTGTTGGCGAGGAACGCGAAATATTCCCACGCCCCGTCGACCCGCTCACGGCCCTCAGCCGTCAGGAAGCGAGTCCCGCCGCTACCGATCAGGAGGCCGGCGGTCAGCGTGCTCATGATTCCCGAGGCGTGGAAATATTCGGCGAACAGGAACGACCCGTAGGCGGCAATGGTGGTCAGGGTGATCTCAACGAGAGGATCGTCCGTTCGGCCAACGACGAGAAGGATGGAGCCGCTGACCAAGAGACCGACGAGGACGCCGCCGAACAGCGTCCAGAGGAATTCGGGGCCGATGTTGATGAGTTCCGGAGATGCCCCAGCCGCTATCGCCGAAAGGACGGCGAATCCAACTGCGGCGACACCATCGTTGAGGAGGCTTTCGGACTCGACCACCATCGATAGCCGCGATTCGCAGTTCATCTCGCGGAAAGACGCGATCACAGACACAGGATCGGTCGCGGCGATAAGCACTCCGAAGAGCGCCGCCCCAATCCAGCTCCACCCGACGATCCAGTGCATGCCGGTGGCGACGACAGCGGCGGCAATGCCGACGCCGAGGAATGCGAGCGCCAAGGTTAGAGGCAGCTCATGGCGGAATCGCTTCCAGTCCAGCTGGAGCGCGGCCTCGAAGACCAAAGGCGGCAGCAAGATGTTGAATATGAGATCGCGCGAAAGCGGGAGATCGGGACTGTTGGGCAGAAGCGCGATCAGGAACCCTGCAACGACCAGGCCCACGATGTAGGGCATGCCGAGCCTGCGCGAGACAATTGCAATCAGGCACGCGACCAGAAGCAGCAGCCCGATCGGAGCAAGCGGAAGGCCCGTCATAGGCAGCGGCATAACAGGCGATTCCGTGCAGGTCTGCCCTGCTGCTTGCTCCTACCCTCTAGGAGAACAGAACGGGATCGGTTACGCCTTCAAAATGGCAAAGCCCAAGTCGCGTTACGTCTGTCAGGCCTGCGGGTCGGTCTCCTCGCGGTGGCAGGGCCAATGCCCCGATTGCGCCGAGTGGAACTCATTGCTGCAGGAGACGGCCGACGTGTCGAGCATCTTCGCGGCCAAGCACAACCTGCAGGGCGGCGGACGAGTGATTCCGCTGGTCGGCCTGGAAACTCCGGCGGTGCTCCCCGATCGTCTGGCCAGCGGGCTGCCCGAATTCGATCGCGCGATCGGCGGCGGAATCGTCGCCGGATCGGCCATGTTGGTGGGAGGCGATCCGGGCATCGGCAAGTCGACGTTGCTGCTGCAAGTCGCCGCGCGGCTCGCGAGCGCGGGCAACAAGGTGGTCTACGTATCCGGCGAGGAGTCTGCGGAACAGGTGCGGCTGCGCGCGGTGCGGCTCGGCCTTGGCGGAGCCCCGGTACGGCTCGCGGCGGCGACCTCGGTGCGCGACATCCTCACGACGATGGGAGACGGGGAGCCGCCCGCTCTGCTCATCATCGATTCCATCCAGACGATGCATTCGGACCTGATCGAAGGGGCCCCCGGAACCGTCAGCCAGGTGCGCGCAAGCGCCCAGGAGCTCGTCCGCTTCGCGAAGGAGAATGGGACGGCCGTGGTGCTCGTCGGCCACGTCACCAAGGACGGTACGATCGCCGGCCCGCGCGTGCTCGAACATATGGTCGACACGGTGCTGAGCTTTGAAGGCGAGCGCAGCCATCAATACCGGATCCTCCGCGCGATGAAGAACCGCTTCGGCGGGACGGACGAGATCGGCGTGTTCGCGATGGAGGGGCAGGGGCTGACGGAAGTGCCGAACCCGTCGGCGCTCTTCCTCACGCATCGCGGCGAGCCGGTCAGCGGGACGAGCGTATTTCCGGCGATCGAGGGTTCGCGGCCCGTCCTCGTGGAAATCCAGGCGCTGACCGTTCGGCTCGCCACTGGTGCGACGCCGCGGCGTGCCGCGGTCGGGTGGGACAGCGGCCGGCTGGCGATGATCCTCGCCGTGCTGGAAGCGCGCTGCGGCCTCAGCTTCGCGACGGCTGAAGTCTATCTCAATGTCGCCGGCGGCTATCGTCTCAGCGATCCAGGAGCCGACCTCGCCGTAGCGGCAGCGCTCGTGTCGGCCATGTCCGAACGGCCCGTCCCGAGCGAATGCGTGGTGCTGGGCGAAGTCGCTCTGTCGGGAGAAATCCGCCCTGTCGCTCATGCCGGACTGAGGCTCAAGGAAGCGACGAAGCTCGGGTTCGAAGCCGGCTGGGCGCCCAAGGGTATCAAGGGAGGCGACGGGTTGAAGCTCGCCGAATTTGCCAACCTCCGGCAGCTGGTCGACCAGATCCTGGGACGATAGCCCTTAGCCGTTGCAACGGGGTCGCATTCCCCAAGAGAAGC
This sequence comes from Pseudomonadota bacterium, assembly GCA_046730635.1. Classification (GTDB taxonomy): domain Bacteria; phylum Pseudomonadota; class Alphaproteobacteria; order Sphingomonadales; family Sphingomonadaceae; genus Sphingomicrobium. The sequence continues at coordinate 14,911 of JBKPJK010000463.1, forward strand.
CGCTAGCCGAGCCGTAATGACCGCGCTCGACATCTTCGTGTTTCTGCTCCTGATCGGCGGTGCTGCCGTCGGCTTCGTGCGCGGCTTCGTGCACGAGGTGATCTCGCTGTTCGCCTGGATCGTCGCCATCGCGATGCTCAAGCTGTTCCACAGCCAGCTTTGGACCGGGATCGACAATAGCTTTCATACCAGCCCTGCCGCGGGCGCGGTGCTAGCGTTCGCCATCCTGTTCCTGCCGAGCTTCCTGATCGTGAAGCTGCTCGCTCGCCGGGTCGGCGGAAAGACCCGGCGGCACGCCATGCTGGGCCCCTTCGACCGCGCGCTCGGCGCGGGCTTTGGGGGCCTCAAGGGACTGCTCGGCGTGACCCTGTTCTTCCTGCTGGCGAACCTGGCGACCGACATGGTCTACGGTCCCGAGGCTGCGCGACCGCAGTGGATGACCAAATCGCGGACCTATCCTTTGCTCAACGCGAGCGGACGCGGGATCGTCGACTGGGTCCAGGCGCGGCGCGGGCACCCGAAGGCGTCGCACGCATGATCCGCCTGCACGATACGATGACCCGCGAGAAGCGGGAGTTCGTTCCGCAGGATCCGAGCCGGATCACCATGTATGTGTGCGGCCCTACGGTCTACGGCCGCGCGCACATCGGGAATGCGCGTCCGGCGGTGGTGTTCGATACGCTCGCGCGGCTGATCAGACATGAGTTCGGCGAGAACAGCCTCGTTTATGCCCGCAACGTCACCGACGTCGACGACAAGATCATCGCTTCGGCGGAAGCGGAAGGCGTCGATCCTTCCGTGATCACCGAGCGGTACGAGCAGCACTATCTCGAAGACATGGGAGCCCTAGGGGTTCAGCCGCCGACCATCGCCCCGCATGCGACCCAGGAAATCCCGGCGATGATCGCCATGATCGCGCGACTGATCGAACGTGGAAATGCGTACGAAGCGCAGGGGCACGTACTTTTCTCGGTTCCGAGCGATCCGGATTACGGGGTGCTGAGCCGCCGCGACCGCGACGCGATGATCGCGGGAGCGCGCGTCGAGGTTGCCCCCTACAAGCGGGATCCGGCGGATTTCGTCTTGTGGAAACCCAGCTCGGACGACGTGATCGGCTGGGATTCGCCGTGGGGCAGGGGCCGGCCCGGCTGGCACGTCGAATGTTCGGCGATGATCGAGCGCCACCTGGGCGAGACGATCGACATCCACGGCGGCGGCCTCGACCTCATCTTCCCGCACCACGAGAACGAAATCGCGCAGAGCCGCTGCGTGCACGCCGGCCTGCCGCTGGCGCGCTACTGGGTGCACAACGGCTTCGTCGACATGGGCAGCGAGAAGATGTCGAAGTCGCTGGGCAACATCATCACGCCTGCCGAACTGCTGGCACAAGGCCATCGCGGTGAGACGTTGCGGCTGGCGCTGCTAAGCGCTCATTATCGACAGCCGTTGCCGTGGACCGAGGCGTTGGTGGCCCAGGCCAAGGCGACGCTGGATCGGCTTTATCGCGCAGCGGGTGAGGCGGAGGCTGGCGACGTCGATGAGGGAGTGCTGGAGGCACTTCGTGACGACCTCAACACGCCGCTTGCATTGTCGCGGCTTGCGGCTCTCGAAGGCGGAGCGCTTCGTGCCAGCGCGAGATTGATCGGACTCCTCCAATCGTCGAGCGAGGCTTGGTTCCAGGGCGGCGGAAATTCGGAAACGATCGAAGCTCGGATCGCCGAGCGGGCCGAAGCCAAGAAGAATCGTGACTTCGCGACCGCCGACCGCATCCGTGACGAGCTGAAATCGCAGGGCGTGGTTTTGGAGGACGGACCGTCCGGCACTACATGGCGTCGGGAATGAACGAGCCGCTCTACACGACCGAAATCCTGCGGCTGGCGGCGTCGCTGGGCGATCCTTGCGAGCTCGAGCATGAAGACGGGCGCGCGGAGGTGCGTTCGCCGACCTGTGGAAGCCGGATCGCCCTTGCCGTCGAGCTCGACGAAGAGCGTCGGGTGAAGCGCTTGTCGATGTGGGTTCACGCATGCGCGTTCGGGCAGGCCTCCGCGGCTTTGGTCGAGCGGCACGGCTTGGGGCGGACGCGCGCGGAGGTCTCGGACGCGATGATCGAGGTCGGCCGATGGCTCGCCCACGAGCGAGACGAGGTGAACGCCTGGCCGGGGATTGTCGCGCTCGAGCCAGCGCGTCGTCGCAAGTCGCGGCACGGCGCGATCCTGCTACCCTTCCGCGCGTTGCTGGCGGCGATGGACGCGGCCTAGCGTGAACAGCACG
>JBKPJK010000464.1:0-1390 GCA_046730635.1 Pseudomonadota bacterium
TGTTGACGGCCGCCCGCGAACTCCTGACACGAGACGCTGGGAATGGGACCTTGGATTTTAGGTTCCGTATCGACGCCGAAGATGAATCGGGCTCGATCGTATGCAGCGTTCGACTGGAACATGCATGGCGGGAGTCGCCAATGGAGCCAGGTTGAAACCCTGCGACATAGACTTCGGGCCCCCGAACATGTCCGACCCCCGATATCGCTACAGGGGGAGTGCGAAGCTCGCACTTGCCTCGCGGCCCGCACTGTAAGCTTGGTTGCCGGGCGAACGAAGCAGAATGCTAACGTCGATCTTAGCCCATGCTATACTCGACGAAGGCAATTGGAGATCGAATTGGCGCACCCACAGGAACGGGCGTGGTCCGAAGGACACAAGGCGGGCAAAAGTGACCGGCTGCGGACATCATGTCCCTACAACAAGGGCGTGATGCAGCAAGCATGGCTCGCAGGCTGGGGCGAGGGGCAGAAGTCCAAGAATGCGAAGGACGCCTAAATGGGCGAGAGCTGGCACGAAGAGCGAGACAGGCTCGTGAAGCTCCTCGCGGCGATCAAATCAGGTGAGGTCACGCACGTCGATCAAAAAAACATGCGTCAGCTGCAGACAACCAATTCCGTCAATGTCGCCGCTCTTGAGGCCCGCTTGAAGCAACTAAACGCGAGGCTAGGCAACGAAGCCTAGAGCCTAGGGAGAGAAACATTCCATGGCGACGAGACGACCGCAGGGTCGATATAGGACAGAGCCGGCGGGCGATCGCGGACGCATGGCCTATGTCGTTGATGGTTTCAGCGCTAGCTATGTCACCGAAGCCGTATATCGCGCGAAGGACTACCGACCGGATTTCGATGACCTTCCTACCGAAGATGAATACGACGCCGGAGGGCGTGGTGCAGGCGCGTAGCTTCGGACCCAGACGAAATCAGTCGCTACAGCCGATGGCACTCAGAAGCCTTATGCTGCCAAGAGGTTTTACTGCTGGGTCAGCTTTTCACCATTCCTGACGCCGAGCGGGAGGCTTGGGTGTGCGCGTCGCCAGGCTGAACGAGACCATCCGCAAGGTGGGCTGAGGGGCAATCGAGGTCTGTAGGCGAAGCGAGGCTGGCCCCTTCGAAGCTGGCACTTAAGCGGTCTTGAGCCGGCCGCATCCCATGGGCCCGCAATCGCAGGGCCGCCCGAACGTGGGCGTCGAGGCACCGGCTAATCGGAATATCGAGCGACGGTGTGTCCTAGCCCGCTTCTCCCGAGAGGCCGGGCGCTCTGGCAATGTCGGTGCTGGAAGAGAGAGCTACGGGTCAGCTTTGGGGGCGATCAGCTGCTCCGCGTAATGGCTCTCCTGGGGCGCTTAGCGGATCTCCCTCTGCCCCACGTCCGCCTCTGTCTCTTATAC
>JBKPJK010000465.1:0-3214 GCA_046730635.1 Pseudomonadota bacterium
GTGTCGGACAGCCGGTCGAAACGCGCCGCGCATTGCCCAACGATCCGAATCTCGAGCAGAGCCGCTACATCGAAGCCGCCGTCTGCGGCATTCTGATCGGCAACATGTATGCCCCCAACGGCAATCCGTGGCCGGGGCCGAAGTTCGATTACAAGCTGGCCTGGCTGGACCGTCTCCAAGACCATGCCCGCGACCTGCTCGACAGCGGCGTGCCGGCGCTCCTGATCGGCGACTACAACGTCATCCCGACCGACATGGATGTCTACAAGCCCGAGCGCTGGGCGAAGGACGCGCTTTTCGCGCCCGACGCGAAGAAGAAATATGCGGAACTGGTGGCCCAGGGCTGGACGGATGCAATCCGTCACCTCCATCCCGATGAGCGCATCTACACATTCTGGCATTATTGGCGGAATTCGTTCGAGCGCGATGCCGGCATCCGGATCGACCATGCGTTGCTAAGCGGCAGCCTCGCGAAGAAATTGAAGGCTGCGGGTGTGGATCGCGGGCCCCGCGCGTGGGACAAGACAAGCGATCACGCCCCGATGTGGGTCGAATTGGAGATTTGATAGATCTTGTTGGAGCCGAGGGAGGCCGTTCGATGTGTGACAGCGACAATCACCAGGGATTCATCGTCGACACCAATTTCAGTCGGCGCTCGGTCGTACTCACGCTCTCTTCGGCGGTTGCCGTCGCAGGGTTGCCGACAGCCGCCTTCGCCGCGAACGTGGTCGAAACCGAAGTGATGGTCCCAACTCCAGACGGCTCGGCCGACGCCGTGCTGTTCCATCCGGCGGGCTCGGGATCGTGGCCGGCGGTGCTGATGTGGCCCGACATTCTCGGCTTGCGGCCCGTATTCCGCGACATGGGGCGGCGGCTCGCAGCCGAGGGCTATACGGTGTTGGTCCCGAACCCCTTCTACCGGACCAAACGGGCCCCGATCGTCACGGGGCCTTTCGACTTCAACGACAAGGCCGCGATGGCGGGCCTCATGAGCCTCAAGGCCACCCTGACCGACGCGAGAGTCGACAGCGACGCCACAGCCTACCTGGGCTTCCTCGACAAGCAGAAGGCGACGAACAAGCGCAAGGCGGCGGGCGTGCAAGGCTATTGCTTCAGCGGCCCGTTCGCATTCCGCACCGCCGCGACCCGCTCCGACCGCGTTCGTGCCGTCGCGACCTTCCACGGCGGCGGCCTGGTGACGCAGGACTTGAACAGCCCGCACCTGCTCATTCCCAAGACCAAGGCCAGCTTCGTCGTGGCCATCGCCCGTAACGACGACCAGAAGCAGCCGGAAGCCAAGGACGTCCTCAGGAAGGCCTTCGCCGATGCGAAGCGGCCCGCGATAGTCGAAGTGTACCCGGCCGATCACGGCTGGTGCGTGGCCGGAAGTCCGCCCTACGATCATGCCGCGGCGGAGAAAGCGTGGGCTGAGCTACTCCGGCTCTACAAGACGAACCTCGTGTGAGCGGTGCCGGCTGAGGGATTTGAACCCCCGACCTTCGGTTTACAAAACCGCTGCACTACCACTGTGCTAAGCCGGCCCAACCACTGACTGATGCGCATTTGGGTCAAAGCACGCCGAACGTCCAGCCTTCGCTTCGGGCAATTTCGGGAGTCAGTCCTTTCGGGTCGAAGGCGCGCGGTTCGTGAAGGGCGAGCGCGCGCATCCCGGCGGCGGTTACGAGAGCGTCGGTCTGGTGATCGTTGGGCTCGAATCGAAGCCGCACCGGCGGGCTGCCGAGACCTTCCAGCGCAAGGTTGAGGGCCGCGCGGCTGCGCAGCTTCACACCGCTCATTCCCGCACGGCGGAGATAGATCCGCGTGTAGATCTCGACGACCGCGCTGCCGCGCTGGGGCAGGGGGTCCATCGGCCAAATCGCGACCTTTCCGTCGAGCCGATGGAGAAGCCGCATTCCCGAGAAGCTGGCCTTTGCGACTTGTGCCGCGCCGATCGCGTCGTAAGCGCTCGCTGTCTTGCGGCCCCCTTGAGCGTTGAGCCGAGCGTCGCACTGGCGAAAGCGGACGAAGTCGGCCTTCACGCCGTCCGCGATGCCGAAATAGAAATGGCGTCGGTGGGCGATCTCCAGGAAGCTCGCGGCACCAAGATCCTCATCGCCCGAGGTGGCATCGACATAGGCCCAGAACTCGCGTGCCGTTTTCGGAACGCCCGGCTCGCCGAGCAGATATTCTCCCCGTTCGACGATCGGCGGTGCGAAGCTGAAGTCGAAGCCGAACAGGGTGGGTTCTTCGGCGGCCCGCTTGAGCAGCCATTTCAAGGCCGCTTCGCGCGACCAGATATGCGCGGGACGGATCAGCCGTGGCGCGGCATCTTCCCGGGCTTCGGCGATTGCGATGCCTTTATGTCGGCGACCTTTCGCGCCCGACCAGTCGATCGCGACGTAGCTTTCGAAATGGCTCACTTGCGATTGCGCGGACGCGGCTTGGGCTTGGCAGCGACCCAGTCCCGCGACCGCTCGATGATTTCACGCACACGATCCGCGTCCGGACTATCGTAACGGACGAGCACGGCCTCCCACCCGACGTAATGCGGCGTCTGCCAGAAGGTGTCGGGGTCGGTCTCCTTGAGGATCTCGATCGTGTCGAGATCGATCGCGACCCCGAACGAAGTGTGCGGTTCGTGGCTCGGAAAAAGGAACGCGCGCCCGTTCGACACGACCTTCACCGCCGGCTTACCGTAGCTCGTGCCGCGCTGAGTGTCGGGAAGCGTCAGTGCGAACGCGACCGCTTCCTCCCACGTCATGTCAGACGAGGGGCGGCTGGCTATCGTCCGGCCCGACGGCGCGGCTCCGCTTCGCTGCCGTGGTCGAGGCGGTCCGTCCGGTCAGCCGGTCGGCCCAGCTGTTCGCGACCCGGCCTGCGGCCTCGCGCCCCCCGAGCCCGAAGGCGAGCGCGGTGGCGACCGCGGCCGAGCCGAGGATCAGGCCGAAGGCGAGCATGACGATCTGGTCGGCAAGGCCCATGAAGGTCAGGCCGATCGCCGTGAACAAGGCGATGATCGCGTAGCGGACCAGCGTCTGAGCGAAGCCGCCTTCGCCGGTTCCGCTCCCAACCAGGTTGGAGATGATCCGCGCGAGGAAAATGCCGACGACGATGATCAAGGTGCCGAAGATCACCTTGCTGCCGAGCTCGGTCACCTGAATCAGGAATACGGCGATCGTGTCGCCGCCGAGCTGCTTCGCCGCCTCGATAGAGG
>JBKPJK010000466.1:0-3701 GCA_046730635.1 Pseudomonadota bacterium
AATATGAGCCGACCCTCGGCATCGGTGTTGTCGATCTCCACGAACGTCCCCTTGCGGGACTTCACGATGTCGCCCGGTCGATAGCTGCTCCCCGACACCGCATTCTCGACCGCGGGGATGAGCAAATGCAGACGGACCGGAAGGCGGTTGGCGATGATCAGCCGGGCCAGAGCGAGAGCGTGCGCGGCTCCGCCCATATCTTTCTTCATCAGGCGCATGCCGGCCGCAGACTTGAGGTCCAATCCGCCGCTGTCGAAGCACACGCCCTTGCCGACAATCGCGATCCGAGGATCGGACGGTTTCCCCCATTCGAACTCGATCAAGCGCGGAGCACGCTCGCTGGTCGCGGCTCCACCGACCGCGGCGACGAGGGGATACCCGCTCGCAAGTTCCGCGCCCTTGGTCATTCGGAGCTGCACGCCGCCAAGCTTGGCAATCTCGTTCGCTGCCTGCTCCAGCTCCGCGGGACCGAGATCGGCCGCGGGCGTGTTGACGAGATCCCGAACCAAAACGGTGGCCTCCGCCAGCCCAACCATTTCGTCGATGCGGGCGGGCTCGCCGGTGACGAGCACGCGAGCCCCGCGTTCGGGCTCGTCCTTCTTCGAGCGATATTCGTCGAAACGGTGCTGCGCCAGAAGCCACCCAAGGGCCGCGGGGCCAGGATTTCCCTCGGCGAGCCTATAGCTCCCCTCAGGCAAGCTTTCGGCAAGCTTGGCGAGGCACCAGGGTGAGAGTGATCTCGCGTCCTTGACGGTGCTCACCACCTCGAAGTCGCCGCCGCGAGGCAATAGGACGAAGTCGAAACCATTCTTTCCGTCAAACCGGTTCGCCTCGAGCAAGGCCCGATCTTCGGCAGGGCGTTTCTTCGCCCAATCGGCGAAGCTGTTCTTGTCGACGAGGTGGATCGGCCGAGCCTTTTGATCGCGATCGGCCACCAGCAATGATGCGAAGTCCGTCATGGCGACGCCTTAGCGCGGCCCGCAGCGGCGATGCAAAGCAGCCTTCACTCCGCGGCCGTGACGAGAAATTGCTCTATTCTGCCGTTCGCCCCGGGTTCGTAAAAGGTCGACAGATTGACGGACCGGCCCGGATATTTGATGACGTAGCCCTGGATCACGAACCCGCCGCGAAGCACCGGATCGCCCGTGGGCTCGAACGACGTGGGTTCGCCGAGCGGCCCCAGACTTGAGCCATAGTCGGCGATCACCGTCGGCTTGAAATAGAAGTTCGCATTCTCCGTCAGCTGGGAGCGATCGAGGCGACCGGTGCGAAGCTGGTCGTAGACCGAACGCGCGCGAACCGCCTGAGCTTGGGCGACGGCGCTCTGCCCGGTGGTCGGCGGAAGGATGAGCTTAGCGATGTCGCGCGTGATCCGCGTGTGCGGATGTCCCGACCAGCTGTTGGTGAGGACCACGATCGCCGCGCGCTGATCCGGATAAACGCTGTTCTCCGAGAGGAAGCCGACGGCCTCCCCGCCGTGGCTGATCGTCCGGCGAGGCGAGTTCTGGATGAAGACGCCAAGGCCGTAGCCCGAGTCCTTGCCGTTGTTGAGCTTCACCATGGTTTCCTGCGCCTGCCAGTCGTCCGCCGGCACCAGGGCGCGATCGATCCGGGCGATGTCCCATTTCGCCAGGTCCTGGGCGCTCATCGAAAGCTCTCCGGCGGCGTAAAGCCAGCCGTGAGCCGGGGGCGTTTCCCGGCGGACGGGACCGAGGGCGTAACGCCCGTAGCCCGCCGGAAAGGCCGGAGTATTCGTCTCGTCCTGATCCTTGACGCTAGTCATTCCTAGGGGCTTGAAAATCCGCTTCTCGAGAAAGCTGACCAGCGGCTCACCGCTGACCTTCTCGGCGATCAAGCCGGCGACGACATAGGCCGTGTTCGAATATTGCCACTGATCGCCGGGCCGGAAATCGAGGGGCTTCTTCGCCCATCGATCGACGATCGCCTGGGGCTTGGTCGGGTGCGACATCGCCTCGAAGCTGTAATCCTGCGGCCAGAAGTCCTGGATTCCCGAGGTGTGCGCCAGGAGCTGACGGAGGGTGATCCGGTCGCCGTCAGTAACGCCGGGCAGGAATTTCGAGACATGATCGTCCAGGCTGAGCTTGCCTTCATCCTCGAGCAGAAGGAGCGCCATCGCGGTGAACTGCTTTGAGTTTGACGCGATCTGGTAGGGCAGGTCCGTTCGCGCCAGCAGGCCTTCGTTCGCCTGACCGTAGGCCTTGGTGAAGACGATCTTGCCGTTTCGGACGATCGCGATGGACGCGGAGGGCACCTGATCCGCGGCGAGGGCGTCGGCGACGATCTTGTCGACCTTGGCGGTCTCGGCGGGAGTAAGCTGCTGTGCGGCGGCGGGCAAAGCGACAAGCGCCAGAAGCGCGGCGGTGAACTTGAGCATGCCCGGCAGCCTAGCTGGAGTGGACAAGCTGTCGAGTCCTCTGCGAAACGGATTGCGTGACCACGCGATCGAACAGCACTGCGCAAATTTTGACGGGCACTGCTGCGGCGTTCGCGATGCTCTATTTCCTTCGCGACATCCTGATCCCCTTCATCATCGCGTTCGTCCTTGCCGTGCTTGTGAGGGCCCTGGTGCGCTTCATCCGCAACCGCTGGGAGGGTGCTCCGACATGGACGGTGGTCGCGCTCGCAGGGCTCGTGGTGGCCGTCTGCGCGGCCGGAGGCCTTTTCATCCTCATTCAGGGCATGGTGCAGATCGTCGGGCAGGGTCCGAAGCTCGCCGATCGTCTCGACCAGATCGCGATGGACCTCGGCCGCTCGCTGCATCTGCGCGAGGAGCTGCATCTCAAGACGATCATCGGAAGCGTCAGCGTGCCCGAGCTCGCCGGCTCGGTGCTTTCCGGCCTGCAAGGGTTCGCAGCCGGATTGCTGCTGATGGTGGTCTATTTCGGCTTCATGCTCGCAGGGGGGCAGCGGATCAGCCGCAAGATCGATGTCGCAGCAGGATCGTCGGAGCGTGCAACCGCGATCAAGGACGTGGCTCGGCGGGCGGCAACCGACATCGAGACGTATCTTTGGGTGCAGACCATCACCGGGGTCATGCTGACCGCGTCCGCCGTCATCGTCATGCTTGTCGTCGGCCTGAACAACATCCCGTTCTGGGCGATCCTGTTCTTTCTCCTGACGTTCATTCCGAACATCGGCATTACGATCGGTTCGATCCTGCCGAGCCTCTTCGCCCTGATCCAGTTCCCGACCTATTGGCCGGCGCTCGCAATCTTCGTCGTCACACAGATTGCGGCAACGATCGTCGGCAATTTGATCTACCCGCGCATGCAGGCGGAGACGCAAAATATCGATCCGGTCGTGACCCTCCTGGCACTCGCCTTCTGGACGGTGCTGTGGGGCATCCCCGGCGCTTTCCTGGCGGTCCCTCTCACGCTCATGTCGATGATGGTTTTCGCACAATTCCCCGACACGAAGTGGGTGGCTGCGTTCCTGTCGAACGACGGGGACCCCGTGTTTCACAAGCGTGGCGAGGACGCCCCGGACTGAGGACGTTCCGTGCGCGCAACGGGCCGTTCAGCTTGCGTCGGCTAACCCAAGAGCGCAGAGAATTGTCGAGGCGATATGACGCCGCTTAGATATCTCACGCCATTTCTTTTTCTCGCGCTGCTACCGCTTGGCGCGTGGCTTGGTGGTGTCTGGACCTTCCTGCCGGCCATCATAACGCCGCTGGGCCTGAT
>JBKPJK010000467.1:0-2736 GCA_046730635.1 Pseudomonadota bacterium
GGTCCCGAGCGATCGGCAGTGCCATCGCAAGGACGCCGCCCTTGGACGCGGAATATGCAGCCTGGCCGATCTGACCGTCCTCGGCCGCCACCGACGCGGTGTCGATGATCACGCCTTTTTCCCCGTCCTCGAGCGGATCGAGGTCGACCATTCCGAAAGAGCTTTGGGAAATGCAACGGAACGTGCCGATCAAATTGATCTGAATCGCGAGCTCGAACTGCTGCATCGGATACAACTTGGCCGCCTTGGTCTCCTTGTCGCGGGCAACGGTCTTTGCGGCATTGGCGACCCCGGCGCAGTTGACCAGGATGCGCTCCTGCCCGTGGGCACTGCGAGCCTTGGCAAAGGCCGCGGCCACCTTTTCGTCGGAGGTCACGTCGACCTCGCAAAAAATGCCGCCGATCTCCGACGCGACTTTGTCGCCCCTTTCAGCATCGCGATCGAATACCGCAACCTTGGCGCCGCGACGCGCGAGCTCTCGCGCGGTGGCTTCGCCCAATCCTGATGCGGCTCCAGTCACGACCGCGGCGACACCGTTGATGTTCATGCACGTTCCTCTGCTGCGTTTCAGCCAAGCGCCTATGCGCCGAACTGCATTGAACACAAGACCGGGTCTTAACGGCTGATGGAACGCCTCGTCGCCGAAGCGATTTCGCTCTTCGCTAGGAAAGGGATTTAGGCATGGATTACAAGAAGATGGGTCTCGGTCTCGGGGTCTTCAGCATCGCGCTCGGCATCACGGAGCTCGCCGCTCCCGGAAGGATTGCGCGCTGGCTCGGCGTCGAAGGCGGGCGCGCCAAGACAATCATCGGCCTGTTCGGCGCTCGGGAGCTGCTCGCAGGCGGAATGCTGCTTCGCGGCCCCGCGGTCTCGACCAATGTTTGGAATCGAGTGATCGGCGACGGCATGGACGCAGCGGCGCTCGGCCTGGCTTTCACGCGGAGCAACCGGAAGGGCTCCGTGGGCGCAGCCCTCGCCTTCGTCGGCGGCGCCGCACTTGTCGACTGGCTCGTCGCTCGCGGACTCGACCGGCAGACGGGTCGAACCTTCCCGCGAGAGCAGCGCTCCGCCCCGGCGTGATGCGACCGGGGAAGCGCCGCAGGCGGCACTCAGGGACAATGCCCGCTAGGATCTTAATTAATCCGCACTAAATTCGGGGCGTTAACAGGGAAACGCCCATGACAAGTGCTCGGATTCTCGTTCGCTCAGCTGTCGTTGCCGCCGCCTTATGTGGGGCGTCGGCACACGCGCAGGTGGTCGGGGCCGGCTCGCCGTTCCCCTCGGCGGCGGTCGCATCGGCGTACGACACCTACCACATCAAACCGCTATGGATCCGGGCCGGCGTTGCCGATCCTGCGGTCGCGCAACTCGTCGCAATTCTCAAGCGTGCCCCGTTCGACGGCTTTGCCGAGGGCCCCGAGCTCGCAACGCAGGTTCAGGCTGCGGTCGCTCGAGCCACTGCAGGCGATGCGGCTTCTTCGGCTTCCGCCGATCGCGTGGTTTCGGCCGCCTGGGTCCAATATGTTCAGGCGATCAGGCGCCCGACAACGGGGATGATCTACGCCTTCCCGATTCTGCGCCCGGGGGGCAGCAGCACCGATCAGATCCTGCTTACGGCCGCCGCGGCGTCATCCCTATCGCAATATCTGACCAACATTTCCAACGTGAATCCGATCTACGCGCAGCTGCGTGATGCCGGCTGGGCGGAGGCGCAGGCCACCGGCAACCTAACTCCGGATCCGCGTTTGCTGGCGAATCTCGATCGCGTACGGTCGCTGCCGGCGAGCGGACGCTTCCTGCTCGTCGACTCCGGCTCGTCCATGTTGACGCTCTACCAGGACGGGCAGGCTCTCGATTCCATGAAGGTGATCACCGGCACCCACGAGCTCCCAACTCCGCTGATCGCGAGCGTGATGTTCTACATCACCTACAATCCATACTGGCATGCGCCGGATCATCTCGTGCGCAAAACGATCGCTCCAACCGTGCTCCGACAGGGCATGGGCTACCTGAAGTCGCACGGTTATCACGTAATCGACGAGTGGAGCGAAACCGCCAATGTGATCGATCCGACCACCGTCGACTGGAAGGCAGCCGCGGCGGGAACGCTGCATCTTCGTATCCGTCAGGATCCGGGGCCGCTCAACTCAATGGGCATCCTCAAATTCCCGTTCCCCAATCCCGAGGACATCTACCTCCACGACACGCCCAGCAAGGCCTTGTTCGCGAAGGATCAGCGTAACCTCAGCAACGGCTGTGTGCGGGTCGAGGATGCCAAGCGGCTCGGCCGGTGGTTGCTCGGCCAGGACCCGGTTGCACCGGGTGACGAAGCCGAAATCCGTGTGAAAACGCCGCAAGGCGTGCCGATCTACCTGACCTACATCACCGCGCAGGTGAGAGACGGCAAACTCTCTTACCTCCCCGACGCCTACGGTTGGGATCAGTCGCCGCCGCATTTCGCTTCGGCAAATTAGAACGGCAAAGTCGCGGGTCGGCAGGCGCCGTCCGCGTCAGTTTGGCCGACGCAAAAGAAAACCGGCCCGGGGACTGATCCCCGAGCCGGTAATTCTTTGCCTTGCTGACCGCTTAGAGGCCGCGCTCTGGCGCCGGTGGCGGCGGCGGAGGCGGAGGCGGCGGAGCCGGGCAGGTTTCCGTGGCCGGGATCACCGATCCGTCCGGGCACGTCTGCGTCGCCGGAGGCGGCGGAGGCCTGTCTCTTATACACATCTCCGAGCC
>JBKPJK010000468.1:0-1840 GCA_046730635.1 Pseudomonadota bacterium
GATCAAAGGGGTGTTCGCCGGATGGCTCATCGCCTTGATGGTCTGGCTAATGCCTGCCGCGGCCTCGACCCGTTTCTTCGTGATCGTTGCCGTGACCTGGCTGATCGGCGCTGCTCACTTCAGCCACGTCATCGCCGGTTCCGTCGAGACAGGGTTCGCCGCAATTCACGGAGGGATCGGCTGGAACGATTATGTCTTCGATTTCCTCGTTCCGGCGTTCATCGGCAATTCCATTGGCGGCGTCGTCTTCGTCGCGCTTCTCAACCACGCTCAGGTGAAGGCCGAAATCTAAGGCCGTCGAGAGCTGCATTAACTTTGCGTTCAACATCGCTTGCCAACTGCTGTTGACGGTGATTAGCTCCGCCGCCTGACGACACCGTCACCTGTAAAGGTCGACCGTGACGGGGCCGCCGGCCCCACGAACCCGCCAATCGTGACGGGGCGTGGCGACAAACGGGAGCCTTACCAATGCACAAGACGATCACGGTGGCGATGGCCGCCGCATCATTGCTTGCGCTTTCGGCTTGCAGGCAGACGACGGTTGCGAACGAAAATGCTGCTGGCAACGCCGCCGCGCCGACGGCTGCTGCGGGTGCCGACCCGATCAACGGCACGTGGAAGACGGATCTCGCCTCGGTCAAAATCGATATGAAGCCCGATCAACTCCTCTTGCAGGGCGGTCAGTTCTCCTGCCCGACGTGCACTCCGCCGATCACCGTCGCGGCGGATGGCGCTTTCCATCCGGTCGATCGCCCCTATGCCGACCATATGTCGGTCAAGGTCGATGACGATCACAACGTCACCCGGACCAACCAGAAAGGCGGCAAGACGACCTATGAGCAGAAGTTCAGCGTTTCGCCCGACGGCAAGACCCTCACTGTGAACTTCTCCGATACTTCCGGAACCAAGCCGGTCACGGGCACTTACAAGGAAACTCGCACAGCCCCCGGACCTGCGGGAGCTCATGCGATTTCCGGATCGTGGCAGGCACAGGCCCCGACAAATGTGTCCGATGAAGGCCTGATGGTCACGCTCAGTGCCGACGATGACATGCTTCACCTGAGCACGCCTTCGGGCCAAAGCTATGACGCGAAGCTCGACGGCACCGAAACTCCGATCAAGGGCGACATCGGGGGGACCACCGCTTCGGTGAAGAAGCTTGGGCCTGGCAGCTATGAGGAAACCGACAAGCGCGGCGGCAAGGTCACCGACGTGATCACCATGACCGTCGAAGCCGACGGCAAGCTCAGCGTGAAGGACGAGAACAAGCTGAATGGTTCGACGACGACTTCCGTCGCGAACAGGCAATAGGTCCGACGGGCGGCTCGCTGATGCGGGCCGCCCACTTTCGTCAGCTGGCGCTGACGAACGAGTCCAGCACCTTCTTTCGACCGGAATGCTCGAAATCGATTTCGAGCTTGTTGCCTTCGATCGCCGCAATGGTGCCGTAGCCGAACTTGCCGTGGAAGACGCGTTGGCCGAGCGAGAGATCGGTGCGGCCTTGATTGCCTAGAGACACGGCGGACGCGCGCGCTTCGATGATGCGCTGCGGCTGTGCGTTGAAGCGCCCGTCGCGGCTGGCGCGCTGCCAGCCCGGGCCGCGCGTGCTGGCGCGCATCGACTGCGCCGGGCCGAGATGAGCGAACGGGTCGGCGCGCTCGGACCATTGCGCCCGCCACAAGCTCTCGCCGCCGCTCATCGTGGTCTCTTCCTCGATGTTCGCCTTGGGCAGTTCGGCGAGGAAGCGGCTGGGGATGCTGCTGGTCCACTGGCCGTAGATACGGCGGTTGGCCGCATGGATGATCGTTGCGCGGCGGCGGGCCCGCGTGATCGCGACGTA
>JBKPJK010000469.1:0-1505 GCA_046730635.1 Pseudomonadota bacterium
TCGCAGTTCCGAAGATGGCGTGGGACGCGGCTATTTCACGGATTGGGAAAACAAGCTGCGCGACCGCAACCTTCTGCCGCATGAGTTCAGCCACAGCTGGGACGGTAAGTTCCGGCGCCCGGCGGACTTGTGGACGCCCGATTACCGCACGCCGATGCAAAACAGCCTGCTTTGGGTCTATGAAGGTCAGACGCAGTTCTGGGGTTATGTGCTCGGTGCCCGTTCTGGAATGCTTTCGAAGCAGGACACGCTCGATGCGATCGCAGCGACTGCGGCGACCTACAGCACCGGCACCCCTGGAAGGAGCTGGCGACCGCTGGTCGATACGACCAACGATCCGATCGCCGGGGGTCGAGCCCCGCAGCCCTGGCGTAGCTGGCAGCGCAGCGAGGACTATTACAGCGAAGGCCAGTTGATCTGGCTCGACGTCGATCGGATCATCCGCAACCGGTCGGGCGGCAAACGGTCGATCGACGATTTCGCCAAAGCCTTCTTCGGCATTCGCGATCGTGACTGGGGAGAGGTGACCTACACGCTCGACGACGTGGTCGCGACGTTGAACCGCGTCCAGCCGTACGACTGGCGCGGCTACCTGCAGCAACGGGTCTACGATGTTGCCGCCCAGCCTCCGCTCGAAGGTATCAACGAAGGGGGATATCGGCTGATCTTCACGCCCGAACCGACCAAGTGGATCAAGAGCGCCGAGAAGAGCGCCAAGAACAGCGATCTCACTTATTCCGGCGGATTCGTCGTGGGCAACGACGGCAAGATCACGAGCGTGTTGTGGGACAGCGCGGCATTCAACAGTGGGATGTCCGTAGGCGACCAGATCGTCGCCGTGAACAGTCGCAGCTTCGATTCCGACGATCTCAAGCAGGCCATCAAGTCGGCGGCCGGCAATGGTCGCCCCGTCGAACTGCTGATCAAGGCCGGCGATCTGTACCGCAATGCTCGCCTCGATTGGCACGGTGGGCTACGCTATCCACGGCTCGAGAAAGTCGGCAAGGGTCAGGGAACGCTCGACGCGCTACTCGCGCCGCGCTGATCTCACGAGGGGAGCCGTCGTGCGCAAGTCGCTTTTCGCAGCTGCAATCGCGATCGCCTCATACCCCGCTTTCGCGGAGCGAACTGCACAGGAAGCCACTGCGCAGGCTATCGCTCGCGTCCGTAGCATCGATCCGCAACTCGGTTCGGTCATCGCCCTCGATCCGACTGCGATGGAGCAGGCGCGGCGGCTGGACGCGTCGGCTTCTCGCGGCCCGCTATTCGGCGAGCCTGTCCTCATCAAGGACAATATCGAAGTTGCCGGGCCTCTCCCGACGACGGCTGGAAGCCTGGCGCTTGCCAACAACGTTACCAATCGCGACGCACCGCTCGTGTCTCGCCTTCGGGCTGCCGGTGCGATTATCATCGGCAAGACCAACCTCTCGGAATGGGCGAATATCCGGTCGAATCACTCCATCTCCGGCTGGAGCGCGGTCGGCGGCCAGACGCGCAATCCCTGG
>JBKPJK010000470.1:0-2755 GCA_046730635.1 Pseudomonadota bacterium
ATCCTGACGCGGTCTTCGTCGAAGACACGGCGCTGCTGATCGACGGACACGCGATCATCACACGGCCCGGCGCGCCCTCGCGCATCGGCGAGACGGCCTCCACGGCCAGCGGGTTGGCCGGACATTTCCAGCTCCATCACATCAGGAATGGTTTCGTCGATGGCGGGGACGTGATGCTCATCCGAAGGACGCTCTACGTCGGCCTCTCCACGCGGACCGATGCGAACGGGATCGCCGCCCTGCGGGCGCTTGCCGGCCCCGTCGGTTATTCCGTCGTCGAGGCCGAACTGCGCGACTGTCTCCATCTCAAGACCGGCGCGACCTTCGCCGGACCCGACGCTGCGGGCGATCCTGTCCTGCTGTTCAATCCGGACGCGGTAGATCCGTCGCAATTCGCGGGCGTGCATCCTTTCGCGGTTTCCGACGGCGAAGCCGCCGCGGCCAACTGCCTTCGCGCCGGCGATCATCTGATCCTTCCTGCGGGCAATCCGCGAACTGCCGACGCTCTGCGCGGTCGCGGCTTCACGGTCGTCGAAGTGGACGTGTCCGAGCTTCAGAAGGCCGAAGCGGGAGTCACCTGCATGAGCCTCATCGACGAGGCCTGATCAGGCGATCAGTGCTTCGGCCTGGTCGAGGATTTTGCCGAAGCTGTCGACGATCAGCCGGTATGGCTCTGCCGTCGCCATATCGAGCCCGCCCATCTTCAGCAGGTTGTAGCCATAGTCCGATCCGCCGGCGCGAAGCACGCTGAGGTAGCGATCGCGATCGGCAGGCGTGCCGTGCATCACCTTCTGCGCGAAGAAGTTCGCTGCGGTGATCGAGGTCGCATACTGCCACACGTAAAAGCCGAAATAGAAATGCTCGATGTAGGACCACTCGGCCGCATAGACCGGTTCGATCTGCACCTTCGGCCCATGATAGCGCTTCAGCAAATCGAGATAGAGCGCGGCCATCTTCTCCCCGGAGAGCCCTTCGCCCTTGTTCGCGAGGTCGTTGATCGCGAGCTGGAACTCGGCGAACATCGACTGGCGGAAGAACGTCCCCCGGTAAGATTCCATGATCTGCCCGAGGTAGAAGAGCTTCTCCTGCTTCGACTGCGCGCGCTCCACCATCATGTTCGCAAGCAGGAGCTCATGACATGTCGACGCGACCTCGGCGGTGAACGTCGGATAGCCGGCCAGTTCGAAGGGCTGGGCCTTGTTCGCGAGGAGGCTGTGCATCGCGTGGCCCCACTCATGCGCGTAGGTCGTCAGCCCGTCATATTTGTTGCTCAGGTTGAGCAGCAGATAGGGGTGCACGTCATACGCGCCGGGATTCATGTACGCTCCGGAAGCCTTTCCCTGGCGGGGAAAAGGATCCATCCAGCGCTTGGCCGTGACCTCGCTGAACAGGGCGACATAGTCCGGGCCCAGCGGCTTGACCGCATCGATGGTCAGCTGCCGCATTTCCGCCAGGCTGTAGGTGCGGTCGGATTTCACCAGCGGCGGGTAGATGTCCCAATAGCCCATGTCGGGAAGGCCGAGCATGCGCCGGCGCAATTCGAAATAGCGATGGAGCACCGGCAACCCGCGGTTCGCTTCCGCGATGAGCGAACGATAGACCGCCTCGGGCAGGTTGCCGCCGTCCAGCGCGGCTTCGAGCGCGCTTCCGTAATGACGGGCCTTGGCGCGGAAAAGGTCGCCCTTCACCTGCGTCGCAAGCGATGCTCCGAGCGAATTCTCGAACGCTTTGTAGCTGGCCCAGAACTTGTCGAAGACCATCTTGCGGTCGGCACGATTCTGCGCATCGCGCGAAAGCGTATAGCCCTGGTCGTCGAGCCGGATCTCCTTGCCGTCGCTGAGCTTCACCGTCGGGCGCGGGATGTCCGAGGACGTGAGCTGATCGCGAATGTCGTTCGGCCCGGCAAGCGGGGTTCCGGCCGACGCCAACAACTGTTCCTCGCCTGGGGACAAAGTGTGCTTGGCCAGGCGGAGGGTGTCGCGCAGGCCGAACGCGAACCTCTTCTTCAGTACAGGATCCGCGGCGATGAAGGCGTTGACCTTGGTGGCGCCCAGAGCCACGATTTCCGGATTGGTCCACGCCGTCGCCTCGCCAAGGGCAGTGAAGACGTCCTGCGCCTGCTGCTTGCGTTCCTGGTTGGAGGCGACCCGCCGGTCTTCGTCCGCCTTGAGGGACGCATAGGTGTAAAGGCGTGAGGCCCGCTTGCCGATGTCCGACTGGGCCACGAGCGCAGCGCGCATGGTCGCAGCACTTCGGCCGAGCGTGCCCTTCTGCGCCTTCAGCGACGGAATCGTCTTCAGCAGTGCCTGCCGTTCGGCTTCCCACGCGGCGTCGCTCGGATAGAGCTCCGACAAATCCCAAGCCGCAGTTGCGGCTGCGGTCTGCGCCATCGCCATAGCAGGTACTCCAGCAGCAAGCGCCGCGGCGGACGCAGACGCAATCAGTTCGCGACGTGAAATATCGATCATGGAAAAGCCCCCTCCCCCGTTCGAGGAAGAGTGCATCGCACGGCTGTTACCTGTTCGCCAGCCGCTGATCGACGAACGGCTGCAACGGGCGTCTAGCGGTTCACCGTCTCCATCCCGCGCTCGTGGTAGCGGAGCCCCGCGGCAGCGCCGGGGGGAAGGATCTCGTCGAGCCGCTTCAGGTCGGCGTCGGTGAGCTGGACTTGCAGCGCGCCGATATTGTCGTCGAGGTAGCGCACGTGCTTGGTCCCGGGGATCGGCACGATATCGTCCCCCTGAGCCAGCACCCA
>JBKPJK010000471.1:0-1162 GCA_046730635.1 Pseudomonadota bacterium
GAAAAAGCTCGTGTCCGCCATACCGACGATCAGCAGGCCCTTGTACTTCGGATCGTTGGCGAAGCTCTCGAGAAGCGCTCTGCCGTTCGTCCCCACGATCGCGGCCTGAACCGGACGCACGCCTGTCAGCTGCTGGAAGCGGTCGAGGTCGGTATCGAACAGGATCCGGCTGTCGCCGATGATCGTGACCGGGGAGACGTCGGCAAGGCGACGCTGTTCCGCCCAGGACTGTGGACTGTCATCGAGATCCCCCGCGCGAAGGTCCAGTTGGCGCGTATGCCACTCCCAGGCCACCATCAGCAGCGCGACAGCGAAGAAGACGAAAGCGCCGATCCTGACCCACGGCTGCGCCGGTATGTCGCGTACGGGGACAGGCTGCGCTTGCCCGGGGCGGTCGGCCGCCGTCTTCCTCAGGCCCGGCGGAAGGGCGCCCTCACGCGTGCCGGTAAGGCCCTGCTCAGAAGGCGAAGTAGATAAATGCACTGCCTTGTCCCTGCTCGAGGATCACCGCCAGCAACAGCATGGTCCAGATGCCCGCGATCGCGACGGCTGGAGTCCGCTCGATCACGGCTTCCAGCGTCGTCTTGCGCATCGTCAGGTGAGTTCCGAAGATTGCGGTGACGATGACCATGGCGATGATCATCGGCCCCGCGGCGATCAGGGGCTCGGGCCCGGTCTGCATGCCGGCCATCCCCTTCAATACGACGCCTGCGCCTGCGAAGGTCTTGGCGCGGAAGAACACCCAGGTGATGTTGACCAAAAGGAATGTGAGAAGGGCGAGTCCGAACAAGGACACGCGTCCGGGCGTGAAGCCGCGGAAACGCTCCCTCAGCCACCGCTCGACCGACAAGTAGAGCCCGTGGAGGCCGCCCCACACGACGAACGTCCAATTCGCTCCGTGCCACAATCCGCCGAGCAGCATCGTGCCCATCAGCGCCATGTAGGTCCGTGCGTGACCGTACCGGTTCCCACCGAGCGGAATGTAAAGATAGTCCCGCAGCCAGCTCGACAGGGTGATGTGCCACCTGCGCCAGAAATCCGAGAATCCGACCGCGCCGTAAGGAAAGCGGAAATTGTCCGGCATCGCAAAGCCTAGGCATAGGGCCACCCCGATCGCGGAGGTCGAATAGCCTGCAAAGTCGCAAAAAATCTGCCCGGCAAA
>JBKPJK010000472.1:0-1089 GCA_046730635.1 Pseudomonadota bacterium
GCGGTGCGCTCCACAGGACGTGCGGCAACGATGGCGCGGGCAATTGCCCGGGCGCGCGGCTCCTCCCCATAGTCGCGCAGGACCCGGGCAATGTCGGCCTCCTCGGCCGAATTCAGATAGTCGGCGGCGGTCACGCCGGACTTGCTCATGCGCATGTCGAGCGGTCCGTCCGACTGGAACGAAAAGCCGCGCTCGGCGCGGTCGAGCTGCATCGAGCTGACGCCAATATCGAGCGCAATCGCGTCGACGAGGCCGATGCCGCGGTCGGCAAGGACGCGATCCATCTGGCTGAAATTCTCGTTGACGAGCTCCAGCCGCGGGTCCGGGACGAGTGTCGTACCCGCTTCGATCGCATCGGGGTCGCGATCGAAGCCAATCACTCGTCCCGCCCCCGCAGAGAGCATGGCGCGCGTGTAGCCGCCCGCTCCGAAAGTGCCGTCCACCGCCGTCTCGCCGCCCTGAAGCTGCAGCGCTTCGACGACGTCGTTGACCAGCACCGGTACGTGTGGGGCCTTTTTTGCACCGGTGCTGGTCACGACTGGCCTCGCTCTTCGAGGCGGAAACGGGCAATGTCCTTGAGGTCCTCGGGAATGCGCTTGTCGTCGAGCAGCAGTTGCGGGCTCCAGATCTGGAACGTCTCGCCCGTGCCGAGGAAGAGGGCGAGATCGCCGATCTGGCCCTTGCGGCGCATCATCGGAGGAAAGACGATGCGACCGGAACTGTCGTAAGGAACCTCTTCGGTGGCCGCGAAAGCCATGAGGTTGCGCTGCTGATACTCGAGCTGCGCCTCGGGGCTGGTCTCTTCCTTCTCGAGCAGCCGCTCGAGCTTGGCGTGCTTCAGCGCCGCGTAGGCGGGATCGTAGGCGCTGAGGCAGGGGAAGTTCTCGTGTTTGGCGAGGACGATCGTCTTGGCATCGCCACGACGTTCGATGACGCTGCGAAGGAACGAAGGAATGGACACTCGGCCCTTCCCGTCCACCGCGTTCAACGCGCTGCCCTGAAACAGATGGTCTAGCGCCACGTCACTCCCCGTTCGCAGCGCGCAGAAGACCCCTCGCGGAATCACGTCGTCATGCGGTCCCGCGTCAG
>JBKPJK010000473.1:0-3332 GCA_046730635.1 Pseudomonadota bacterium
GGATCATCGCATTCTTGTCGCCGAGGTCCGCGACCAGGCGCTCGCGCTCGTCCAGGTCGACGGCGACGCCCTCATAATTGTGGAACGCGACGTCGCCACGGATCAGCATCGCGGTTTGGGTCAACGGCAGTAGCCCCTCGCTGTGCGCCGACACGGCTTGGCCGGCCGGTGTGTGCAGGTGCATGACGGCATGGGCGTCGTCGCGGGCCATGTGGATTGCCGAATGGATCGTGAACCCCGCCGGGTTCGTGATGAACGGCGTCGGTTCAACGGCATTGCCGTTCACGTCGACCTTCACGAGCGACGAGGCCGTCACTTCCTCGAACATCAGATTGTAGGGGTTGAGCAGGAAGTGATGCTCGGGGCCTGGGATTCGCGCGCTGAGGTGGGTGAAGATCAGATCGTCCCAGCCGTAATAAGCGACCATGCGGTAGGCGCAGGCCAGGTCGACGCGGATCTGCCATTCCTCGTCGCTGACCTTTCCTTCCACGGATGGAATGTCGATCGAATCCAGCGGCTTCGTCTCGGTCATGCCGCGGTTGATGCTGTCGACACGGTTCATGCGGGCACCTTCTGGCGATCTGGATGCGCTGCGGCGAACGCCTCGAGCTTGTTCGCATTCTCTTCGGCGCGGAGCAATGTCGGATAGCTGCCGAGCGGAACGTTGAACCGGCGAGCGTTGTAGAGTTGCGGTACCAGGCAAACGTCGGCCGCGGTCGGACCGTCGCCGAACAGAAATTTGCCTGCCCTGGGCGCCGCCAGAGCTTCAAGCGCCGGAAGGCCTTCGTCGATCCAGTGCGCATACCAGACGTCGATCTGGTCCTGCGAATGCCCGAGCTCGTTCTTGAGGTAGCGAAGGACCCGAAGGTTGTTGAGCGGGTGGATGTCGCAGGCGACGGTCAGTGCCATTGCAACCACATGGGCACGATCCGCAGCCGACGCCGGGATCAGCGGCTGGTTGGGATAGCGCAGGTCGAGATAGTTGATGATCGCCAGGCTTTGCGTCAGCCGGTGTCCGTCGATCTCCATCATCGGCACGAGGCCTTGCGGATTCAGCGTCCGATAATTGTCCGACCTTTGCTGATCGTCACGCAAGTCGATCTGGCGGCTCTCAAAGTCCACGCCTTTGAGATTTAGGGCGATGCGCACCCGGTACGCGGCGGACGAACGGAAATAATCGTAGAGGATCGGCCGGGACATGCGCGGCTGTTACTCCGCTCCAAGGAATGGCGCCACCACTTCGGGTGGAACGCGGATCGGCCGCCCGCTCGCTTTGTCTATGATCGCCCATTGCGTCTTGGCGCGGACGCAGGTTTTTCCGTCCGGTCCGGTGAATTCCATGAGGCGATCGAAACGGGCCCCCCTCGGCGCATCGCCAACCCAGGTCCGTGCAATGATCCGGTCGCCCGGAAAAGCCGCACGCAGATAATCGATCTCGTGGCGCACCACGACCCAGAAATATGCGCCCTTATGCGCCGCGTCGGCGACGGACTCCCAATGCGCGACGGCGACCTGCTGGATCCACTGCACCCATACTGCATTGTTGACGTGCCCGAGCTCGTCGATGTGCTCGTCCGCTGCAGTCAGCGCCATTTCGAAGACCGGGCGGCTCAAGCTTTACCTGTCTCCGTGAGGATGAAGCCGTAGGTTTCGGCGACTTCGTGCAGTTTCTCCCAGCGCCCCGACTTTCCGCCGTGTCCGGCGCCCATGTTGATCTTCAGCATCAGGAGGTTGCCGTCGGCCTTGGTTGCGCGGAGCTTCGCCGCCCACTTCGCGGGCTCCCAATAGGTGACGCGCGGATCGGTCAGGCCGCCCGTGATCAGCATCGGCGGGTAAACCTGGGCGCTCACATTGTCGTAGGGCGAGTAGCTGCGGATATAGTCGAAGGCTTGCTTGTCGGTGATCGGATTGCCCCACTCGGGCCACTCGCCGGGGGTCAGCGGTAGCGTGTCGTCCAGCATCGTGTTGAGCACGTCGACGAACGGCACGTCGGCCACGACCGCGCCCCATAGCTGTGGATCGGAATTGACCACGGCGCCCATCAGCTCGCCGCCCGCCGATCCGCCGTTGATCGCGATATTGCCGGCCTTCGTGAACTTCGCCGCGATCAGTCCCTTCGCCACGTCGACGAAATCGTTGAAGGTGTTGGTCCGCTTCGTGAGCTTGCCGTCCAGGAACCATTTGTAACCGAGGTCGTCGCCGCCGCGGATGTGAGCAATCGCGCAGGCCCAGCCGCGGTCAAGCAAGCTGATCCGGTTCGAATTGAACACCGGAGGGATCGCGTGGCCGTAGGCGCCGTATGCGTAGAGGAACAGTTTGCCCTCGCCGTCCTTTCGGAAGCCCTTCTTGTAGACGACGGAGACCGGCACTTTGACGCCGTCCCGGGCTTCCAGCAGCAGCCGCTCGGTCGCATATTGCGTAGCGTCGTAGCCGCTCGGAATCTCCTGGACCTTGCGAACTTCCAGCTTCCCGCTTTCCGGGTGATAGTCGTAGGTCGTGGTCGGGGTGACCATCGACGAATAGCCGACGCGGTAAGTATCCGGCGCAAAATCGGGATTGCCCATGAAGAAGGCGCTGTAGCTGGCCTCCTCAAACGGGATGCGCGTCTCCGCCCCGGCGTAGGTGCGGAGCGTGAGCTGGTCGAGGCCGTCGACACGGCTGCTGATGGCGAGATGGTCGCGGTACGACGTGACCCCCGTCAGATAGACCTTATCCGAACCGGCGATGACCGTCCGCCATTCCTCCGGCTTCGTTAGGTCCGCCTCCGCAAGCCGGAAGTTCACATGGTCGTCGTTGGTATGGATCCACAATTTCCCATGCGCCGCGTCGACATGATATTCGCGGTTCGGCTTGCGGCGCGAAATCAAGGTGAGGGGCTGCGATGGATCGTCGGCTGAGACGAACCGCACCTCGCTCGTCGCATTGTCGCCGGTCGCGACCATGATCAGGCTCTTGTCGTGCGACTTGCCGACACCGACGCTGAAGCCGAGCTCTTCGGTCTCTTCATACAGCGTGATGGCCTTTTCGGGCGCATCGCCGAGGCGGTGGTATTGCGCCCGATAGCTGCGCCAATTGTCGTTGACCTCGGTGAAGACGATCCCGCCGCTGTCGCTGGTCCAGACAGGCTGGCCGATACCGACGTCGGTGACCGTCTCGATATCCTTCCCCGTGGCGACGTCACGGATTCGCAGCTGAAACCGCTCGGACCCGTTGTCGTCCACGAGTGTCGCAAGCAACTTCCCGTCGGGGCTCGGCTCGAGCGCGCCCAGCCGGAAATAATCCTTGCCCTCTGCCTCCACCGGCTCGTCGAAGATGATTTCGTCCGCGCCGCC
>JBKPJK010000474.1:0-1988 GCA_046730635.1 Pseudomonadota bacterium
TACGGAAGCTCCCCGAGCCTGGCGATTTCGCCGCGTACGGGATTTCCGACGACCACGGTCTTCGCCTGATACTTCGGTTTGAGACGGTCGACCTTATCATAGGCAATGGCGATCGCTTCGGCCTCGCCGGCAAGCATCCGATTTACTCGCCCGAGCACGGCATTCTGTTCGTGCAAGACCGTCGGAATTCGCATGGCACTGGCCGCGAGCAGTGACGGGAAAGCGGGATAACCGCCAAAGCCGACCACGACGTCCGGCCTGTGCTCGCGGTAGAGGCGCTTCGCCTCGCCCCTGCCCTTCAGCACCGAAATGCCGGCTTTGAGCATTCCGACCGGACCGCCGCCGAGCCGTCCGGCGGGGAGGATATGAACCGGCACGTCCTTGAACAGGCCGGGAAAGCGCGCGCCGCGCTCGTCGGTGATCAGTAGGACGCCGTGCCCGCGGCTCTTGAGCTCCGCCGCGAGCGCATGGGCTGGGATCATGTGCCCGCCGGTTCCTCCGGCGGCCAGGACGAAGTTCATGTAGTCAGCGACTCCCCGCTCCACTTCACGACATAGGGCGAGCGCGTGAGATACGGGTTCCGGCGCGTGAATGCGAGCAGCAAGCCCATGCCGATCGAGAGCGCGAGCATCGATGAACCGCCGTAGCTGATGAACGGCAAGGTCATGCCCTTGGACGGGGCGAGCTGGACGTTGACCATGATGTTGATCAGCGCCTGGAAGCCAAACTGGATCACGAGGCCAGCGGCGGCAAGGATCGCGAAGCTGTTGTCCTCGTCGAGCAATTTGATCAGCACCCTGGCGACGATGCCGAGATAAAGGGCGGCGATCGCGAGGCAGGCGATGAGGCCGAATTCCTCGCCGATGACCGAGAAGATGTAGTCGGTGTGCGGCTCGGGCAGGCCGAACTTGCGGGTGCCGCCGCCCGGCCCCATGCCGAACAGGCCGCCCGCGGTGAGGGTCCGCATCGCATTCTCGGTCTGGAAATTGTCGCCGGTGCCGAACAGGAACTCGTCGATGCGCTGCGTCGCGACGTCGTAGAAGAAGTAAGCGAGCACGACCCCGACGAGGCCGGCGACCGCGAGGCCTATCAGGATGCGCATGTTGACGCCGGCCAGGGCTAGCATCGCGACCCAGACCGCGCAGAATATGATCGAGCTTCCGAAGTCAGGCTGCTTCATCAGCAGATAGGCGATGGCGCCGGTCAGGAGCGCCGACAGCGGATAGACCGGAAGCGACTTGTCGCTGTCCTTGAGGCTCAGCAGCCAGGCCATGGCGACCACGAAGAAGGGCTTGAGGAATTCGGACGGCTGCACCTGGCCGAGCCCGAACTCGATCCACCTTCGCGCGCCATTATGCTCGGGCCCGACGATCGGAACGAATACCAGCAGAACGAAGAAGAAGGCCGCGCCAAAGAGGGAGATGCGGCGTGCACGCTCGCGGGGCATCATCGAAATGCCGATCATCACCGGGATGCCGACGGCGATCCACGCAAGCTGGCGCCAGAAATAATAGAGCTCGGCGAAGCGGACGTTGCCGCCGGAATAGCGCTGCGCAGCCGCCGGAGAGGCCGCCGCCACCGCGATCAGGCCGATCGCGATCAGCACCGTGATCAGCAGCAGCAGGACCTTGTCGATCTCCCAGAACCAGCGGCCGATCGCGCTGGTGTCCGAGCGGCCATAGCGGTTCGGGTCGACCAGCGCCGCCTTGGCTTTGATCTGGCCTTTGATGGTCTTGATCATAGGGCCCCCACTAGCTCCCGGAACTTGTCTCCGCGCTGCTCGAAGTCGCGGAACTGGTCGAAGCTCGCGCAGGCCGGCGACAGCAATACCGTGTCCCCAGCCTCCGCGTCGCCCGCGGCCTCCCGAACCGCGCGCTCCAGCGTTTCGCACTCTGCCACGTCCATGTGCGGGGACAAGAGTCCAGCGAACAATTCGCTCGCCTCGCCAATGGTATAGGCCTTGCGGACGTGACCGAAGTGCGGCGCGC
>JBKPJK010000475.1:0-15433 GCA_046730635.1 Pseudomonadota bacterium
CCGACGCAGGGCATCGTTGCGGGCGTTGAGGGTCGGGCAGGGCGCGGTCATCGGATTCAACGCCGCCAAGTCGCACCGGATCGTCGACATGCAGGAGAACTACATCCTGCGGCCCGAGCTCATCGAGCTGTTACCGGCGCTCCGCGGTCTGCTGTCGGTGGCCTTGCAGCCCAAGCGAACGGCCGAGGTTGAGATGACGTTGGTGGACCAAGGCGTCGACCTGCTCCTCAAGAATATCGAGCCTCGCGGACTTGAAGCGATGGAAGCGCTGACCGCATTCGCCACCGATCAGGGGATTGCACGGCTGAGCCTCGATCAGGGTCTGGGACCTGAGACATTGTATGAACCGCAGCCCGTAACCGTCAGCCTGTCCGGCGTTCCGGTCGCGTTCCCGCAGGGTGCCTTTCTCCAAGCGACCGAAGACGGCGAAATCGCGCTTGTTGCCGCAGTTCGGGAGGCAGTCGCGGGAAGCGCCCGGATTGCGGATCTCTTCGCGGGTCTTGGGACCTTCGCCTTGGGGACCCGGGCTTCTTACGCAGCCGAAGCGTCTCGCCACGCCGCCGCGGCGCTCAAGCGTGCCGCACCGGCAGTCGAGGTCGAACATCGCGATCTTTACCGTCGGCCATTGGATGCGGGCGAAGTCCGACGTTTCGACGGGCTCGTCCTGGACCCACCGCGAGCTGGCGCGGAAGAGCAGGTCCGGGCGCTCCCTGGTTCAGGCATCGCCAGAATCGCTTATGTGAGCTGCAACCCCGCGACCTTCGCGCGTGATGCAAAGCTGCTAGTGGACGGCGGCTACAGGCTCGAATGGATCAAGCCGGTCGGCCAGTTCCGCTGGTCGACGCATGTCGAGCTCGTCGCCTGCTTCAGTGGATGAAGCCGCAATCGTGGAGAATGCGCGCTCCGGCATGAACGGTGAGGCCCAACAGGCAAAAGGTGGATAGCGCGAAGATCGGAAATCGGATCTGGACGATGTTCACCGTCGCCTGGACGATGCTGTGGGTGATGCGCAGGCCGACATAGCCCCAGGCCAGCCAATAATTGATCCCGCCGCCGAAGTTCATCAAGGCGAGCGTCAGCGCGATCGCATAGAAGATCGTCGGCTGCTCCATCAAATGATTGTAATTGTGCGACGGCCATTGCGCTTCGTCCGGTGCTCGGCCGTCTAGATTGACGCCCCGTGATCCGCGCGGGATCGAGCCCCAGCTAATGCCCATTTTGGCGAAGGCGCGGCCGCGCGCGACGGCCATCCACGCCAGCATCACGAGGGTCCACGCAACCAGCGCCACCACCGGCGCGAGAATTGGACTGTAGGACATGAAAAACCCTCCCCCCGAAATCGAGGGGAGGGTGCTTCAGTCGTTCGCGATTGGCAATCTGTTTGGTCGAACGGGCCGTTCTGAGTTTAGTCGAAGAGCTTGGCGAAGCGGCGCTTCTCGCGGTTGCGCCAGGCTCCCCGGTGCCAGGCGTCGCTGGCGAGGAGCGGAAGAACGCTGGTCGCCTCTGCGAAGACCATCTGCTCCATCGCGGTTGAGACCTTGCCCCAGCTCGCGGCTTCCTGGAGCGTCGAGGAGGAGCAGGCGCCGTCGCGAACGTCGGCAACGGTGATCTGAACCGCATATTTGTGCACTTCGACGTCGTCGTGGCCGAGGATTTCGGCGCAGACGACGGTATCCTGGGTGAAGTTCTTGGGAACGCCGCCGCCGATCATCAACAGGCCCGTGGTGCCCGCCTTGATCTTGATGTCGGTCAGTTCGCGGAAGTCCGCGATCGCGTCGAGCACCATATAGTGGCCGCCGCGCTTCATCGCGTCGACCTGATGCTTCACCAGCCCAAAGCCGGCGGAGCTGTCGACGAATGCCGGGCAGAAGATCGGCACGTCATGCTCATAGGCGAGCTGGACGAGGCTGCCCTGCTTCTTGGCGTTGCCCTCGCTCAGCCACTTGCCCATCTCGCGGATGAACGCCCGGCTTGAGTAGGCACGGGGCTCCAGGCTGTCGGCGATCTTGCCGATGGTGAAGTCGCAATCCTGGAGCTGCTGCTCGTCGATATAGGTGTCGTAGATGCGGTCGATGTAGAGCGAGCGCAGGGTATCATCGTCAGGGATTTCATTGGCTTGGTAGTGTTTGTGACCAAGCGCTTCGAAGAAATCCATGTCGACGATCGAGGCCCCGGTGGCGACGATCGCATCGACCATGTTCGACTTCACCAGCTCGGCATAAAGATCCATGCAGCCGCCCGCTGAGGTCGAGCCCGCGATGACCAGAATGATCGAGCAGTCCTTGTCCTCCAGCATCGTGTTGTAGATGCCCGTCGCCCGCGCGAGGTCGCGGCTGGTGAAGCTCATCTTGCCCATCGAATCGATGATGGGACGAGCATCGAACTTCGTGATGTCGATATGCTCGATCGGGGTCGACAGCAGCTCGGCCTTGCGAGTGTCGTTGATCCGGTCGGCGTCCTGAACCTTGTTCAGCGTATCGGCTTCCATTTCATGCTCCAAATGCAGGCTGTTCCCCGGCGCAGGCCGGGGCCCAGCATTTATTCTGTTGGACTGGACCCCGGCCTACGCCGGGGAGCGAGCTTTTTAAAGCTTCACCACGTTGGCGCGGTCCGGGACGGCTGCTCCGTAGAGGCTCGCCATGGGCTCGTCCTCCACGATCACGGTTTCCACCGCTCCGAAGCCGTTGAACTGGGTGCGCATTGCGCAGCCATAGGCTCCGAGCATGCCGATCTCGATATAATCGCCCGGACCCACGTCGCCCGGCAGCTCGAACGGACCCGCCATGCGATCGAGGTCGTCGCAGGTCGGTCCGTAGAAGCTGAACTTCATCGGACGAACATGTGAATCGGGTTCGCGCTGCAACCTTACCGGATAGCGCCAGCCGATATGCGCTGCATCGAACAGCGCGCCATATGCGCCGTCGTTGATGTACAGCTCGTCGCCGCGACGCTTCTCCACGCGCACGAGGATGCTTGCATATTCGGCGCACAGCGCACGGCCCGGCTCGCACCACAGTTCGGCCGAATAGCTGATCGGAAGCGCTTCGAAGCCGGCGTGGATCACGGAGAAGTAAGTCTCAAGAGGAGGAGGCTCCATCCCCGGGTAGGACGATGGGAAGCCCCCACCCACGTCGACGATGTCGACCGTGACGGCGGCTTCGACGATCGCTTGGCGAACGCGCTCCATGGCTTCCACATAGGCGGCCGGCGTCATCGCCTGGCTGCCAACGTGGAAGCAGATGCCGAGCGCATCCGCCGCCTGGCGGGTCGCCACGAGCAGGCTGGCGACATCGCGCGGGTCGGCGCCGAACTTGGACGCGAGGCTCAGCTTCGCATGGTCCGAGCTGACCCGGATCCTGACGAGCAGGTTCAGATCGGTCGCTGCAACTCCATCCTTCGAGGTCGCACGGACGATCTTTTCCAGTTCGTCGATCGTATCCAGGCTGAACGTCTTAACCCCGTGCTCGAAATAGGCCTCGGCAATGGCTTCCTCTGCCTTCACCGGGTGCATGAAGCAAAGCACGGCCTCGGGCAGCGTCTCATGCAGGAGGCGGACCTCGGCGATCGACGCCACGTCGTAGTGGGTCACGCCGCAGTCCCATAGGATGCGGAGCAGGTCCGGAGACGGGTTTGCTTTGACCGCATAGAGCGAGCGGCCCGGAAACTTCTCGACGAAGAAACGGGCAGCGCGCCGCGCGGCGTGCGGACGCAGCAGGGTCACCGGTTGGACCGGTCGTTGCTTGGCGATTTCGGCACCTGTCAGGGAGCCGTTCGGGGGAGACGCTAGCCCCAGCGAGCGATGATGCTTGTGCAACTCAAGGGACCTCCAAATGCCTTACGGCAAACGTTGACGAAAAGCTGCCTTGCGGTTGGAAGTCCCATGGGGCAGCGGAGGCGCGATATATGTATGGGGGGTACGGCTGTAAAGAATTTTTGCCCCCCTCCCGACTTTTCTCGGGAACTTCTGTCGTCAAACTGCAACGGTTGGTCGGAACGTGAGCGATATCAAGGATTTGGACGAAAGTGCGCTGGTCGATCGCGAGGACGTGCTCGCTGCTCGAGATCGGATCGGCGGCCTGGTTGAGCGGACACCGCTGGTCGAGAGCGAGGTCGGCGGCACCCGGATCTGGCTGAAATGCGAATGTCTGCAGACCGGCGGCGCCTTCAAACTGCGCGGTGCGACCAACCGCCTTCTGCAGCTGTCGCCGGACGAGCGGGAGAGGGGCGTGGTGGCCTTTTCGTCGGGCAATCACGCGCGCGGCGTCGCCATTGCAGCGAAGCGCCTCGGTATCCGTGCGGTAATCGTCATGCCGTCGGACGCTCCGCAGGTGAAGGTGGACGGGACGAGGGCCGAAGGAGCAGAGATCCTGTTCTACGACCGGCGGACCGAAAGCCGAGAGGCGATCGCGGCGAAGATCGCGGAGGAGACCGGCGCCATCGTCGTGCCGAGCTTCGACGATCCGGCCATCGTCGCCGGGCAGGGGACCGCCGGCCTGGAAATTGCGGCGCAGTTCGGAGGTTCGCCGCCGCGAATCGTCGTCCCTTGCGGCGGCGGCGGGCTCGCGGGGGGAATTGCCCTGGCCGTGCCCGACGCCGAGATCGTCGTCGTCGAGCCGCATGGCTGGGACGACATGGGGCGTTCGCTTGAATTGGGTGAGATCGTGCCTGTCGAACCGGACGCCCCGCCCACGATTCTCGATGCTCTGCAGACGCCGCGAGTTTCGCCGATCACATTCGGAATCCTGCAACGACGTCAAGCCAAGGCGCTGTCCGTGACGGACGCAGAGGCCGCCGAGGCAATGCGTTTCGCCTACCAGCGGCACGGATTGGTGGTGGAACCGGGCGGTGCAGCGGCGCTTGCAGCGCTCCTCGCCGGAAAGGTCGCGCCGCTCGAGGACACAGTCGTGGTCGTTTCCGGAGGGAATGTCGATCCGGAGCTTCATGCTCGGATCACCGCGCAAGCAGCTTAGGCGACGTTTCGTGTTTTGAACTCGCCGGGTTCGACGTGAACCGGGCTCGATCGCTCGACCGCCTGGGTCAGCTCCTCGAGTTCGGCGGCCAGCGTCTTGAGCTCGGCCGCGAGGAAGCGCCGTTCATTCTCGGCGACCGACTCCGACGCGTCGATCAGCGTTTCCAGCATCATCGCGATGCACGGCAGGATAGTCTCTTCGATGCGCTCGAAGGCCTCGTCTAGCCGCGCTTGCTGGTCGGAGCTCGCCATGCCTGCGACCTTGCGACGATCTTGGTTAAATGTTGGTGAAACCAGAGGCCGCGCGCAAAAATTTATCTTCCTGCGGAATCGTCCCTCGGAATTTCGCCCGAGATCGCGATTACGACCGTGACGACCTCGAAGGCGTGAGCGGCTTGATCGGGTCGGTCGCCAAGCGCATGTCGAGATAGTCGTCCACCGATTTCATCATCAGGTCCAGCTCGTTCGCGAAGAAATGGTTCGCGCCGGGGATCAAGTCGTGATGGATCGTGATGTGCCGCTGGGTGCGGAGCTTGTCGACGAGCTTCTGGACCGCGCTCGGCGTCACGACCTCGTCCGCCTCGCCCTGAATGATGATGCCCGAAGACGGGCAGGGGGCAAGGAAGCTGAAGTCGTACATGTTCGCGGGCGGCGCGATCGAGATGAAGCCGCGGATCTCGGGGCGTCGCATGAGCAGCTGCATGCCGATCCACGCGCCGAAGCTGACGCCGGCGACCCAGGTCGTCTCCGCCTCCGGATGGATGCTCTGCACCCAATCGAGGGCCGACGCCGCGTCGCTCAGCTCGCCGATGCCGTTATCGAACACGCCCTGGCTCTTGCCGACGCCGCGGAAATTGAACCGCAAGGTGGCGAAGCCCCGCTTGACGAAGGTTTGATAGAGCAGCTGCACGATCTTGTTGTTCATCGTGCCGCCCGCCTGCGGGTGTGAATGGAGGATCAGCGCGACGGGCGCGCGGGGACGGGTGCCGGGATGGAAACGTCCTTCGAGGCGTCCCTCGGGGCCTGGGAAAATGACTTCGGGCATGGGTGCAGAGCTCGTGTAATATTAAACCCGCCTGGGCGCGGGTGCGTTGCGGCGTGCGGTTCTATATAGGGACCGCTCTTGATGTGGCAATTGGCAGGAATCCAACACTTTTGACCGCTCACGATCGTATCTATCTCGACCATGCCGCGACCACTCCGGTCCTTCCCGAGGCGCGAGCCGCTGTAGCGAGGGCATTCGAGAAGTGGGCGAACCCAAGCTCGCCGCATGCCGACGGGCGCGCCGCGCGGGCGCTCCTCGAAGAAGCCCGCGCGACGATCGCCGAGGCGCTCGGATGGCGGCATGACGTCATCTTCACTAGCGGAGCAAGTGAATCCGTCGAGATCGTTGCGAAGCGCGCGCGGCTGTCAGGGCGGGCTCACGGCGCGACCGAGCATGCGATTGTCCCACACACGATGGGACCCAAATCGAGGGTCGTCCCGGTCGACCAACACGGGCTGATCGACGAAGTGGCTCTGGACCGGATCCTCGCCGACGGCCCGACCTTGGTCGCGATCCAGCAGGTCAATAACGAGACGGGTGTCATCCAGCCACTCGACCGCATTGTCGAGAAGGTCCGTGCAGCCGGGTCGCTGCTTCTGACGGACTGCGCGCAGAGCGCAGGGAAGATGCCCTTGCCCGATGCGGATTTCATCGCGGCTTGCGCCCACAAGCTGGGCGGGCCACCCGGGATCGGCGTGCTGCTCGTAAAGGACCTGAGCAGCCTCGAAGCGGTCGGCGGCCAGGAGAAAGGCTATCGCAGAGGGACGCAGGATGTCCCTGCCGCAAGCGGCTTCGCCGCGGCTCTTGCTACCAAGCCCTATGACATGGGCCGGCTCGGCGAGCTCCGGCGCAGTTTCGACGAGGTCATCCGTGCCGAAGGTGGCGTGGTCATCGGCGAGAATGCTCCGCGCATTGCGACGATCGGATCGGTTGCCATGCCAGGCGCGAACAGCGCCTCGCTGCTCGTTCAGCTGGACCTCGCGGGAATTGCGGTTTCCGCCGGCAGCGCATGCTCGTCGGGCAAGATGAAGGCGAGCGAAGTTTTGGCCGCCATGGGGGTGCCGGCGGACGTCGCCGCCGGGTTCCTTCGAGTCAGCTTCGGGCCCTACACGAGCGAGGCGGAGATCGAACGCTTTCTGGGTGAATGGCGGCGAATCCGAAGCCGTAGCAAAGCCGCATGATCTACCTCGACTATCAGGCGACGACCCCCGTCGCTCCTGAAGTCGAGAAGGCGATGGCGCCATGGGTCGCGGATAAATTTGCCAACCCCCATTCTCCTTCGCGATGGGGACATGAGGCGGAAGCGGCCATCGAGGTGGCTCGCAGGCATGTCGAACGCGCCATCGACCTTGACGGCGGCAGCGTCGCCTTCACCGGAAGCGCGACGGAGGCGATCAACTGGGCGCTGAAGGGCAGCGTCGAGAAAGCGCCGCTCAAGCGCAGCCGGATCATAACCGTCGCGACGGAACATGCGGCGGTCCTCGACACATGCGAATGGCTCGCAGGCTGTGGGATCGACCTTACGGTTCTTCCCGTGAAGCGGGACGGACTGCTCGATCTCGAACTGCTGGATCGGGAACTCGACGAGAGCGTGCTCCTCGTGGCCGTCATGCTCGTGAATAATGAAATCGGCGTTCTTCAGCCGATCGCCGAGATTGCGAACATGGCGCACGGAGTTGGGGCACTGATGTTTTGCGACGCCGTCCAGGGCCTTGGCCGGCTGACGATCCCGCAAGGGCCGGATCTGGTCGCCGTTTCCGCCCACAAGATTCACGGACCGAAGGGCATCGGGGCTTTGTGGATGCGCGAGGGTGCGGAGCCGGCGCCTTTCATCCACGGCGGCGGGCAGGAGCGGGGGCTTCGGTCGGGGACGCTATCGCCCCAGCTGTGCGTCGGGTTCGGCGCGGCGGCGAAACTGGCGTCGGAACGCTGCGATCTCGACTACGACCATGTCCAACGCCTGTGGGCAGCTGCTACCAAAGCCCTCGGTCCGGACTGGATTATCAATGGCAGCACGAGCCAACGTTATCACGGCAACCTCAATATTCGGCGCGACGGGGTCGACGCCGCACGGGTTCTTGCCGACCTGCGCAACATTGCCTTCTCCCTTGGGTCCGCATGCGCGAGCGGCTCAGGTCGCCCGAGTCACGTCCTGCGGGCGCTCGAGCTCGACCATCGCGAAGCCCGCTCCTCCATTCGGCTCGGCTTCGGCCGCTATACGACGCAGGACGAGCTTGTAGACGCCTGCAGCCAGATCGCAGCCGCGGCCAGGGAACAGGAGCGACTGCTCGCGTGACTCTGGTGCGGTTTTTCCGGTCGGACGGAACTTTGGACAAGGAAGTGGAGGCAGAGCCGGGTCAGCGGCTCCTCGACGTGGCCTGGGCGGTGCGTCAGCCGCTCGAAGGCGCATGCGAAGGGGTTATGGCCTGTTCCACCTGTCACGTGATCGTCGACGCCGAAGACTTCGACCGGCTTCCGCCAGCCACCGAAGAGGAGGAGGATTTGCTCGACCTGGCGGCCCACGCCACTCGAACTTCGCGGCTCGCATGTCAGATCCTGCTGACCGAGGATCTCAAGAGTTTGAATGTGCGCGTGCCTCCCGAGGCTCGCAACTGGATGGGCCGCTAGTCGCCGGGCGGGAGAGGAACCCCGATACGCTCGTCGGGATCGTCCTCTCGATGTTTGGGCTGCTTTGCCGTCAGCACGGGCTTCATCGCTTCGAGAGCCTGAAGGGTGAGCCTACCGGCATGTTGTTTGTCGAGCAGCTGGAACCGCTGCAGCGCGGCTTGCTTGAATTCCTGCAGCGTGACCGCCCTGTTGAGGTCGGCATCGGCGGCGGCGACTGGCTCGGGCAAGTTGAGAAGAGCATATCGCGCCGCACCCTGCAGTCCGTAGTCCGCGTTATTGCGTTGCCTTCGCTGCCGGGCTTGGTCCTTTCCGTCTGCGCTGGCTTCAGACTCCACCTTCGGAGCGGGCTCGCCGGGCGCTCGCGCTCGCCTCAGCCGCGAATTCACCTGAATCTCGGGCGCGACCTGCCATTCGTATCGAGCCAATTCGTCAGGATCGATCTCGCCATCGTGATTCGTGTCGAGCATCGCGAAATATCGTTCGGCGTCGGCCACGAGCTCATCGGGCGTCAGGAACCCATCATGATTGCGGTCGACCTGGTTGAACCAGCGCGCGAGCGTATCCTCGTTGGGCGTCCGCGCACGGATCGGTTCGCCGAGCGGACTGATGAAGGGCACCCCGCCGCGGCCCGTCACGACGATGGGCGAGCGGCCTTCGCCAGGCGATGAAGCCTGGGCAGCTGCGAGGAACATCAAGACGGCGAATGGCATGCGGTCGGGACCTCCACCCTCGCGGGTGAATGGCCGATGAAGGCTGGCCTAGTCCAACATGAACTTGCGCGGATGGGCCTATTCACCCATATGCCCGCGCGGAAGTCGGCGGACGGCGCTGTCGCCAACCTGGTCAGGTCCGGAAGGAAGCAGCCACAACGATTTCGTGCCGGGTCGTCGGCTTCCACCGCATAAGCTGCCGAGTGCAGCGCTGCAGCACGAAGAGATAGCGAATGCCAGCCCGCCGCGGAGCGGACAGGACTGACGGCGTGAATTCACTTCGCGCCGGGCACGCCTTACAGCAGAGTCAATGGACGACCTCGAATCGCCGGGCCTCGGGCTCGATCTCCCTGAGCAGCCGCAGCAGCCTTCGGGCGGTTCGCCCTACCGCGTCCTCGCCCGCAAATACCGGCCCCAGACCTTTTCCGAACTGATCGGGCAGGATGCGATGGTGAAGACGCTCGCGAATGCGATCGCGCGCGATCGTATCGCGCATGCCTTCCTGCTCACTGGCGTCCGCGGGGTCGGCAAGACCTCCACCGCGCGTCTGATTGCCAAGGCGCTCAATTGCATCGGCCCGGACGGGCAGGGCGGGCCGACGATCGATCCGTGCAACGTCTGCGAGCCGTGCCGTGCGATTTCGGAAGGGCGTCACATCGACGTGATCGAGATGGACGCCGCCAGCCACACCGGAATCGACGATATCCGGGAGATCATCGACGCGGTCCGCTACACGCCGGTGAGCGCGCGGTTCAAGATCTACATCATCGACGAAGTCCACATGCTTTCCAAGCAGGCTTTCAACGGCTTGCTGAAGACACTTGAGGAACCGCCTGAGCATGTGAAGTTCTTCCTGGCGACCACCGAAGTGAACAAGGTGCCCGTGACGGTCTTATCGCGCTGCCAGCGGTTCGACCTCAGGCGCATTCCGGCGGAGAAGCTTGCCGCGCACTTCGCGGAGGTTTCGAAGGCCGAGGGAGTCGAAGTGGAACCCGAGGCTTTGGCGATGATCGCGCGAGCCGCGGAAGGTTCCGCGCGGGACGGCCTGTCGATCCTCGACCAGGCGATTGCGCATGGAGCGGGGGCCGTAACTGCGAACCAAGTGCGCGACATGCTCGGTCTTGCCGATCGCGGGCGTATTCGCCGGCTTCTCCAGCTGCTCCTCTCCGGGGATGCTACCGCCGCTCTCGCCGAACTCGATGAAGCGCATGAGCTGGGAATCGACCCCACGCAGCTCCTTCGCGGTCTCATGGAGAGCCTTCACTCCGCCACTCGGTCGAAGGCCGGGGCGAGCGCCGATGCGCTCCAGTCCGCGGAGGAACGGGATTCCGCCGCTCAGATGGCGCAGCAACTGTCCTGGGGCACCATCCATCGGCTGTGGCAGATGCTGCTCAAGGGCCTGCAAGACGTTGAGATTGCGCCCGAGCCGCGGGAGGCCGCCGAGATGGCGCTCCTCAGGCTCATCCACGCGGCCGACATGCCCGATCCGGTAAGCTTGCTGCAGCGACTGAGCAGCGAAGGTGCCGTCGCAAGCCCGGCGGCGGCGCCTTCAGCGAAGGGCAATACACCTTCCGCGAAGCTCCCGGCGGATTTCCCGACGTTGATCGCAATGCTGGAGCGCAACGGCAGGCATCAGTTGGCTGTCCAGCTGCACGACCAGGTCGGGCTCGTCTCCTACGCGCCGCCGGAGCTCGCGGTAAAACCGTTGCGGCCGCTTGGCCAGGACTGGACCCGGGACGTCGCGCAGGCTTTGAAAGCGGCGACGGGCGCAAGCTGGCGCGTGTCGCTTTCGGACGATCCCGGCCAGGCTTCGCTGCTCGACCAGGAGAAAATGGCCGAGGAGCGCGTTCGCGCGGATGTGCTGGCGGATCCGAACGTCCGAGCCGTGATGGAGGCGTTTCCCGACGCCGAACTCGAAACCTTCAACAGAGGCGCCTAAAATGCCCGAAATGCCCGATTTTGATGAAATTATGAAAATGGCCCAAAACGCTCAGGCCGAGTTGCAGAGGGCGCAGGACAATCTCGACACGATCGAGGTCGAGGGCGTGGCCGGCGGCGGCATGGTCAAGATCCGCGCGACGGCCAAGGGCCGGATCCTCGGCGTGGACCTGGATGAAAGCCTATTGCAGCCGTCCGAGAAGACGATGGTCGAAGACTTGATTGCGGCAGCCATCAACGATGC
The DNA here is from genome assembly GCA_046730635.1 of Pseudomonadota bacterium. Classification (GTDB taxonomy): domain Bacteria; phylum Pseudomonadota; class Alphaproteobacteria; order Sphingomonadales; family Sphingomonadaceae; genus Sphingomicrobium. Next base: position 11,535 of record JBKPJK010000475.1, read on the forward strand.
CCGCAGCAAGGCCGACGCGGCGGCAGCGCAGGAAATGCAGAAGATGCAGGGCAGCCTGCCCCTTCCTCCCGGGTTCAAACTTCCCTTCTAAGTCGCGATCCCGCTAATTCGGGTCGCCTGCGGATAAATAGGAATGGCTTGCCTGCGCCACGGGCTGCAGTCACACTGTTTCGACTGCAGTAGGGGAGAAGCGCCATGCCGCTCGGCGCAATGCAGGACTATCCGCTTCGTATCACGCGCTTGATCGATCATGCCGAACGCGAGCATGGATCTACGGAAATCGTTTGCGCACGAGCTGATGGTACGACGCATCGGACCAATTGGCGGCGCGTCGCTCACGACTCACGACGTCTGGCGCAGGCGCTCGAAAAAATCGGAATGAAGCCTGGCGACCGTATCGCGACCATGGCGATGAACCACGACCGGAATTTCGTCACCTGGTTCGGAGTGGTCGGGATGGGCGGCGTCCTCCACACGTTGAACCCGCGACTGTTCGACGATCAGCTCGAATATATCGTCAATCATGCCGAGGACCGCGTCCTCCTCTACGACCGCTCATTCACCCCCATCGTCGAGAGGTTGAAACCGCGCTGGCCGTCGATCGAGCATTACATCTGTTTCGACGACGACTTCGACGCGCTGCTCGACGCGGAGGATGGAGACTATCGCTGGTACGAGGGAGACGAGCGCGAGCCGTGCGGCCTCTGCTACACCAGCGGAACGACGGGTAATCCGAAGGGAGTGCTTTACGAGCATCGCTCCACGGTCCTCCACGCGATGAGCGTCATCGCTCCGGACATCTTCGACGTTTCAGCCCGATCGGTGATGCTGCCGGTGGTTCCGATGTTCCATGCCGGAAGCTGGTGCATCCCTTATGCGGCAGCCATCGTCGGCTTCAAGCTGGTCATTTGCGCCGACAATCAGCCGGCTCGCCTGTGCGGCCTCTTCAATTCCGAAGGGGTCACCCACTCCGCCGGCGTTCCTACCGTCTGGCTCGCGATGATCGATCATGTCGAGCAAACCGGCGCATCCTTGGGCAAGCTTCGCCTGGTGATCATCGGCGGCTCCTCGGCTCCGCCGGCCACCATTCGTTGGTTCCGAGAGCGCGGGGTCCACGTGAACCACTTGTGGGGAATGACTGAGATGTCGCCCGTCGGCACGGTAGGCGCCCCGCCGGCGAACTGGGATCAGATGAGCGAAGACGAGCAAGTCTCGTACATGTCGCGGCCGGGGCGTTCGATGTTCGGCGTGGAACTCCGGACCGTCGACGATCAAGGCCGAGTCCTGCCGCGCGATGGCAAGAGCGCGGGAAAATTGCAGGCCCGCGGTGCCGCCGTGGTCAAGCGCTACTTCAAGCAGGAAAAGGACTGCGTCGACGCCGACCAATGGTTCGACACGGGGGACATGGCGACCATCCATCCCGACGGTACGATCCAGATCACCGACCGAGCAAAGGATGTGATCAAGTCGGGCGGCGAATGGATCAGCTCCATCGAGCTAGAAAATGCGGCCGTCGGCTGCCCCGGGGTCGCCGAAGCTGCGGCCATCGGAATTCCCCATCCCAAATGGGACGAGCGACCCTTGCTGCTCGTGGTTCGCGACTCCGGAAGCGACCTCAGGGCGGAAGAGGTCCGCGACTATCTGACGAGCCGGGTCGCCAAATGGTGGCTACCGGACGGGATCGAATTCGTGGAATCGCTGCCTCACACAGCCAGCGGCAAGCTGTCGAAGAAGGACTTGCGGGACCAATATCGCGATTATCGCTTCGCTACTGCAGAGGCGATGGTCGGGCGCGACTAGAAAAAGCTTCCGCGCTCGCCTACTTGGCGGTCGATCCCGTAATTCCTGAAGGACGCTCGCGACCCCATGGCCGCCCAATATGCTTTTGTTATGAAGGACATGACCAAGTCCTTCCCCGGCGCGCAGAAGCCGGTGCTCAACCACATCAACCTGCAATTCTATCACGGCGCAAAGATCGGCATCGTCGGCCCGAACGGCGCCGGCAAGTCGACGCTGATGAAGATCATGGCTGGTATCGACAAGGACTTCCAGGGCGAGGCCTGGCCGGGTGAGAACATCACGGTAGGCTATCTTCCGCAGGAGCCGCAGCTCGACCCGAGCAAGACGGTCCTGGAGAACGTCAAGGATGGCGCGCGAGACGTCGCCGACATGGTCGATCGCTTCAATGCCATTTCGGCGGAAATGGGTGACCCTAAGGAGGATACCGACTTCGACGCGCTGATGGAGGAAATGGGCGAGCTCCAGGGAAAGATCGACGCGGTCGACGGCTGGACGCTCGACAACCAGCTCGAAGTCGCGATGGAGGCGCTTCGCTGCCCGCCCTCCGACTGGGCCGTCGAAAATCTCTCAGGCGGTGAGAAGCGCCGGATCGCTCTGACTCGGTTGCTGATCCAGAAGCCTTCGATCCTTCTGCTCGACGAGCCGACCAATCACCTCGACGCCGAAAGCGTCCAGTGGCTCGAGAATCATCTCAAGGAATATCCGGGCGCGGTGCTGATGATCACCCACGACCGCTACTTCCTCGACAATGTCGTGAGCTGGATCCTCGAGCTCGATCGCGGAAAATACTTCCCGTACGAGGGCAATTATTCGACCTACCTGGAGAAGAAGGCCAAGCGGCTCGAGCAGGAGGAGCGCGAAGAATCCGGACGCCAGAAGGCGATCAAGGACGAGCTGGAATGGATTCGGCAGGGCGCGAAGGCCCGGCAGACCAAGTCGAAGGCCCGTATCGCCAAGTTCGACCAGCTCGTTGCCGCTCAGGAGAAACATGTCCCGGGCAAGGCCGAGATCCTGATCCAGGTGCCCGAGCGCCTCGGGGGCAAGGTCATCGAGGTGAAGGGCCTTTCGAAGGCTTACGGCGACAAATTGCTGTTCGACGACCTGTCCTTCACGCTTCCGCCGGGCGGTATCGTCGGCGTCATTGGGCCGAACGGTGCGGGCAAGTCGACCTTGTTCAAGCTGATCACGGGCCAGGAGCAGCCGGACTCGGGCTCGATAGACATCGGCCCGACCGTCCACCTCGGCTATGTCGACCAGAGCCGCGATCACCTCAACGACAAGAACAACGTCTGGGAGGAGATCTCGGACGGGCTCGATTACATGAAGGTCAACGGTCACGACCAGTCGACGCGCGCCTATGTCGGCGCCTTTAACTTCAAAGGTCAGGACCAGCAGAAGAACGTCGGCAAGCTATCTGGCGGTGAGCGCAATCGGGTGAACATCGCCAAGATGCTGAAGCGCGGAGGCAACGTCCTGCTGCTCGACGAGCCGACCAACGATCTCGACGTCGAGACCCTCGGCGCGCTCGAGGAGGCGATCGAGAATTTCGCCGGCTGTGCCGTGGTCATCAGCCACGACCGCTTCTTCCTCGATCGCCTCGCGACCCACATCCTCGCCTTCGAGGGCGACAGCCATGTCGAATGGTTCGAGGGCAACTTCCAGGCCTATGAGGAAGACAAGGTCCGCCGCCTCGGAGAGGAAGCGACCCGGCCGCACCGCACGACCTATCGGAAATTGACGCGCTGATCGCCATCACCGGCCCGCTCCAGATCTGGACGAACGAGGAGGGCAGTTCGCACTTCCTCGTTCTTCCCGAGGAGCAGTCGGACGAGGTCAAGGCGCAGGCTGCGCTCGTGCGCCGAGGGTTCGGGTCCGTTCGAGTCGAAGTGACGCTCCATGACGTCACGTGGCGAACTTCGCTGTTTCCGCGGCGGAGCGGCGGATATTTCCTGCCGGTCAAGGTCGCCGTTTGCCGTAAGCTCGGAATCGCTGCGGGCGACCAGGTCACCGCTGAACTCGAACTGCTATAGGGAACCTGCTGGCGCGGTTCCAAGCTCAGGGCGGCGCATCCCCCTAGAGCGGGCGCCTACGTTCCAGCT
>JBKPJK010000476.1:0-1399 GCA_046730635.1 Pseudomonadota bacterium
ATGCCGTACCGTTCCGGCCGCGATCGGCATGGACGTCCGGAGCCGCGGCTTCGACGCCGAAAAGCTGATCGAACTGATCCACTCTATCAGCGGCGTTTCGGCTGAGTTGCTCTATCTCGACTGCAACGGCGCAGAGCTGATCAAGCGCTACGACGAGACGCGCCGGCGGCATCCCCTGGCCCCGGATCGCCCAGCGGAAGACGGCATCGCGCGAGAGCGGGGCCAGACCTTCCCGCTCAAGGCAGCAGCCGATGCCGTCATCGACACAACCGACCTTAGCCCCGCCGAGCTCAGGGACGAGCTGCGCCTCCGCTATGGCGGGGACAGCGACCAACCTGTCCTGACCGTCTCCTCTTTCTCCTTCGCTCGCGGGGTCTCCCGGACTGCCGATCTAGTGTTCGACATGCGCTTCGTTCCGAACCCCCATTGGGTCGACGAATTGCGGCCGCTGACCGGCGAGGATGTCCCGGTCAGGGATTATCTCAGAGAGCAACCGGAATGGAACGAGGCGCTCGACCGTATCGAATCCCTTCTCAAGGATTGGATTCCCCGCTACTGGGCAGCTGGAAAAAGTTACGTGACCGTTGCGTTCGGATGCACAGGAGGACGCCACCGCTCGGTCGCTGCGGCTGTCGAAATGGCGGAACGGTTGCGACTGGCGGGATTTGCTCCCAACGTGCGACACCGCGATCTTGCCTCGCCGCTAAGCGACACGATCGAGCGACATCCAGGACGTGCCGCGGAAAGCGAGAGCGAAGGCAGTTGAGTAAATGATCGGATTGGTGCTGGTGACCCACGGCCGCCTCGCGGCCGAATTCGTCACCGCAATGGAACATGTGGTCGGCCCGCAGGAAGCGATCGAGCCGATCTGCATTGGTCCTGACGACGACATGGAAGAGCGGCGTCGCGATATCGCGGACGCCATCGGCCGCGTCGAGCAGGGTCAGGGCGTCATCATCCTCACCGACCTGTTCGGCGGCACGCCCTCCAATCTCGCGATCAGCCTGATGAAGAGCGAGAATATCGAGGTCATCGCGGGCGTGAACCTGCCGATGCTCATTCGCCTCGAAGGCGCTCGCAAGGTCATGCCGGTCCACGCAGCCGTGGCAGCTGCCCGCGAGGCCGGCCGCAAATATATCTCCGTCGCTTCGGAAATCCTCGGGGAAGCGGCCGCTTGAGCGCGGTCAGCCGGGAAGTCCGGATCACCAACCAACGCGGACTTCATGCACGAGCGAGCGCGAAGTTCGTCAATCTCGCCAGCGGCATCGACGCCAAGATCGAGGTCGAAAAGGACGGCAACCGCGTCTGCGGCACGTCGATCATGGGCCTGATGATGCTCGGCGCCGCCAAGGGGGACATGATCGTCATCCACGTGCAGGGCCTAGAGGCAGAGCAAGCC
>JBKPJK010000477.1:0-7300 GCA_046730635.1 Pseudomonadota bacterium
CCTGAAGGACAAGGTCGCGCGGATCACCGAGCGGGCCATGCAGGGAGAGCTCGACTTTCCAGGCGCGCTGCGGGAGCGAGTTCGGCTTCTGGCGGGCCTGGATCAGCGCGCTCTCAGCCGGTGTCTCAATGAACGGGTGAAAATTACATCCGGCGCGGAGACATTGGTTCAAACAATGCGGGCGGGCGGGGCCAGCTGCCTGCTCGTGTCGGGCGGGTTCCTATCTTTCGCCGATCCGATCGCGAAAGCAGTTGGGTTCGATCGCGTCAAAGCGAACCGGCTCGTCTTTGCCGGCGGCAAGCTCAGCGGCGAGGTCGGCGATCCAATCGTCGACGCGATGGCAAAGCGCGATGCGCTGATCGAAGCCCGTGATCAGCTCAACCTGAAGCCGGAGGACGTGCTCGCTCTCGGTGACGGCGCCAACGACAAGCTGATGGTCGAGGAAGCCGGCCTCGGGATCGCTTTCCGTGCGAAGCCGGCGCTGGTCGAAGTCGCCGACTCGGAGCTCAAGCATCACGGTCTCGATGCATTGCTCTGGGTACAAGGCGTCCGACGTCGCGACTGGTATCGCGCCTGATCTATTTCGCGGCCACCGGAAAGCAGGGCTGCCCGTGGAGCGCAGCGCAGGCCGCGCTAGCTGCAGCGCGGCTGGAGTAGGGTCCGATCTGCAGGCGCGTCACAGGGCCGGCGGCGATGTAGAAAGGCTGGTGGCCGCCCAGCGCGCCGGACACTTTCTTATAGAGCGCTTCGGCGGATCCCCGCTGGGAGAACGCGCCCAGCTGGATTCTCCAAGCGCCGCCCGAAGCGGTTGAAAGGGGAGGCGCGACGTGAGCGGAAACAGGCTTCAAAGGCCTTCCGCTGGCGATGTCGACAGGCTTCGGCTTGGGAGCGGGCGCGAGCGGCTTTGAGGTCGGCGGGGGTGCTGCCTTGGCCTTGACCATTGCAATCGACAGAGCCTTCTTGCGCTGTTCGAGCGGCAGGATCTGATTGAGCTGTTCCAGGGTCGCCTGGGCCGGCGCAAGTCCTTGTGCCGCAGCGCGGCTTACGTAGGCGTAGCCGAGGATCGGATCCTGCTTGATCCCGTCACCGTTGAACAAGGCCGTACCGAAGATCAGCAGCGCCTGCGGTGCGCCTCGTTCCGCCGCCTGCTTGAGCCAACGAAGGCCGGCGACGCGGTTGCCGTTCTCGAACAGCATCAAGCCAAGGGTCGTTTGGGCGTCTAGGTGACCCTTGGCCGCAGCGCGCTCGAACCAGGTTTGCGCAGCAGCGAGGTTGGTGGGGACTCCACGCCCCAGTCGGTAAGCCTGGCCAAGATCGAATGCCGCGTCTGGGTCACCTTTCTCGGCCAGCGGCCGCCAGATTGACACGGCTGCGGAATAATCGGCTCGCTGCCAATGCAGGATCCCGTCGTGGACCGTCTCGGCTAAGAGCGGCGATGCTTTTGCGCCGAGCAACCCCACGACGATTAAGTATTTGTGAATCATTCGTAAACCCACCCTCACGAAGCTTAGCCGAGCTGGACTTATCCTCAAATACGGTCGTAACAATGTTAACCAGATTTTAGAGGCTCTGGTGTCACTCCCACGCTGAATTGCACGTCAATCGGCAGGGGAACAGCATGCGCGTCTTGGCAATGGCATCGCAGAAGGGCGGGTCGGGTAAGACGACCTTGTCCGGACATCTTGCGGTGCAGGCCCAGCTCTCGGGAGCTGGCCCGGTCTGCCTGATCGACATCGACCCTCAGGGCAGCCTCGCCGACTGGTGGAACGAGCGCGAGGCCGACATGCCGGCCTTTGCGCAGACCACCGTCGCGCGTCTCGCGTCCGACCTGGAGGTCCTTCGCCAGCAGGGATTCCGGCTCGCCGTCATCGACACGCCGCCGGCGATCACGATGGCGATCCAGAGCGTGATTGCGGTCGCCGAGCTGATCGTCATTCCGACCCGCCCGAGCCCGCACGATCTTCGCGCCGTCGGTGCAACGGTCGATCTTTGCGACCGCGCGGGCAAGCCTTTAATCTTCGTTGTCAACGCCGCAACGCCCAAAGCTAAGATCACCTATGAAGCGGCAGTCGCGCTTTCGCAGCACGGCACGGTTGCTCCCGTCACGCTTCACCACCGCACCGATTTTGCCGCCTCGATGATCGATGGCCGGACGGTGATGGAGGTCGATCCGAACGGTCGATCTGCCAAGGAAGTTGAGGAGCTTTGGGACTATATTTCAGATCGCTTGGAAAAGAATTTCCGTCGGACCGTGTTCGCCGCGCCGGGTGCGGCGCAAGGCGTCGCCCCGGCCAGTCCGCGTCCGGTCGGCGGTTTCGGCCGTCGCGTCGTCGGTCAGTAAGGAGCCGACGGTGGAACCCAAGCCTTTCGCTTCTCTTTCTTCAGGACTTCTCGCACGCAAGGGCGCTGCACGCCCGGCGATGCGGCCGCAAGGTTTTGGCCAGGTCAACGGTAATCTCGAGGACCTAGGCTGGAACGACATGGGGTTCGAGCCGCCGAAAGTGGCTGCTGCGCCTCGTGACGAAACGCACGACGGTTTCGGGGAGGAAATCGCCGAGCACCCACGCTCCGCACATCCGACCGGGCTCACCCCCGTCGGTTCGCCGGTTCATTCGCAGCAGGCGGAAATTGCGGATCGTTTGAACGTTGACGAGAGCGACGAAGAGTCGGATGAAACAGCCGAGCCCCATGTTCCAGAAGCTCAGCCTGAAGATTCCCTTCCAGACGTCGCTCCAGTCGCTGTTCACGCTACTGAGTCGGCTCCTAAGCGTGCGCCTAGGCCGCGTGCTGCCCCAGGCAGCAAGGCCAAGGCGGCTTTCACGCTGCGACTCGACTCGGAGCGTCACCTCAAGCTGCGACTCGCGTGCGCCGTTGGCGGCCGTTCTGCCCAGCAGATCGTCACCGACGCGCTCGACCAGCTTCTGGCTGCGATGCCGGAGCTGGATACCCTGGCCACGAAGGCCAAACGGAGGGGGTAATCCAATGGCTAGGGCTCTTCGCTTCGGCTCGACGCTTTCGTTTATTGCGCTCGCTTCACTGACTGCCGGCTGCGCTTCACCGCAAAGCCATGTTCGTACAGCGGGCTTCGGTGGGAAGGCGAATGGAGAGGTCGGCTTGGCGACTCGCGCCCTCGCTGCGCTCAATTCCAACAACGTGCCGCTGGCGATCCAGTTCGCCGAACAGGCCGTTGAGAAAACCCCGAACGACGCGGGTTTCCGGGCTCTGCTCGGCAGCGCCTATTTTGCCGGCGGCCGCTTCAAGTCGGCCGAAGCCGCGTACAAGGATGCGCTTTCCATCTATTCGAACCAGCCGCAGGTCGTCCTGAAGCTGGCGCTCGTGGAAATCGCGCAGGGCAAGAATGCCGAAGCGCTGTCCTACCTAGAGGCAGGTCGCGACGTGCTCGACCCTGCCGATTACGGATTGGCCGTCGCTCTTGCGGGTCAGCCGCAGCAAGCGATCGAAGTCCTTCAGGGCGCCGCCCGCTCCGAGAATGCCGATTCTCGCGTGCGCCAGAACCTCGCTCTTGCTTATGCGCTCGCGGGTGACTGGACCAACGCGCGGACCGTTGCCGCCCAGGACGTCCCGGGCGACCAGCTCGACGCTCGCATCCACCAGTGGATGCAGATGGCCACCCCCGGCAACCAGTCGACCGCAGTGGCTTCGCTGATCGGAGTGACTCCGGCAGCCGTGGATCCGGGGCAGCCGACTCGGCTTGCATTGAACAAGACCGACACGCGCATGGCTGAAGTCACACCGGCCCCGGCTCCGACGCCGGTTCCAGCGCCTCAGCCGCAGCAGCAGCAGGCTGTCGTGGCGGTTCCGCCGCCGGCGCCGGTCGCCGCCGCGACTGCTCCGCCACGAGTTGAGGTTGCGGCAGCTGCTCCGGCCCCCGAGCCCATTCCGTACGTCAATGTACCGTCGAAGAAGGCAGCCAGGGCGTCAAGCAGTTCGGCTACCGCTTCGGCAAAGAAGCCGAACGTCGGCCCAATGAAGAGTGCCGAGGCTCGCCGTGGTTCGGCGTCGCCGAAGGCTGCTCCCGTTCGTACCGCTTCAATGAACCGTGGCAATTCCACCGCGGTCGTTCAGCTCGGCGCCTACAGCAACGCGAAGAGCGTTCTCGCGGCGTGGAACATCAAGGCGCGCAAATACCATTCGCTGGTGAGCTACACGCCGATGAGCGCACGCTTCGCTAGCCCGAAAGGCAACTTCTACCGCCTTTCGGTAAAGGGCTTCGGCAGCGTCAATGAGGCGATTGCGCTTTGCTCTTCGCTTCGTCGCGCCGGCGGCAGCTGCTTCGTCCGCAACGTCGCGGGCGATACGCCTGTCGAGATCGCCTCGCGCTAAGCGGGGCGGTTTTCCACCAGCAGTTCCAGGCAGGCCATCCGCACGGCCACGCCCATTTCGACCTGCAATGTAATTAGCGATCGCTGCGGGTCGTCGGCGATGAGCGGATCGATCTCGACTCCGCGGTTCATTGGACCCGGGTGCATCACGACCGCGCCGGCCGCGGCACGGGCGAGCCGCTCTCGAGTGAGCCCGTAGCGGTCCAGATATTCACCTGGAGCGTCGCCAAGATCTTCCTCGAGCCGCTCGCGCTGGACCCGGAGCATCATCACGACGTCGGCGCCGTCGATCGCTTCGTCGATCGTGAGGGGGGCCAATCCGTCCGGCATGAGCTCGGCCGGCCCGGCTAGCCGGACGTTAGCGCCCAGCCGGGGCAGGAGCAGAGCATTGGAACGCGCAACGCGACTATGTTTGATGTCGCCGCAAATTGCGATCGTAAGTCCTTGAATTCTCCCGAGGTGCTGACGGAGGCTGGCTGCATCCAGAAGAGCCTGGGTCGGGTGCTCGTTGGTGCCGTCACCGGCATTGATCACGGGCGCTTCCATGATCGATGCGACAGTCGCCGGAGCGCCATTTTCGCGATGCCGTATGACCAGTGCGTCCGGTAGCATCGCGTTCAACGTTCGGGCCGTGTCCTCCAGCGTTTCGCCCTTCCTGACGGAGCTGTGCTCGACCGAAAGGGAAATCGCCGACGCGCCAAGCCGATGAACCGCCGTCGCGAACGACATCGCAGTGCGTGTCGAGTTCTCATAGAAAACATTGAAGACGATCCGGCCGGCGAGCGCTTGGCTTGAACGGCCTTCGCGATTGGAGCCGAAATGCATCTGGGCACGATCGAGGATGGTCTCGATCTGAGCGTCAGTCAGCGAATCGATCGAAAGAAGGTCCACGAACGGACGGCTTATTGAGGACCCGAAAGGTTGGCCAGAGCGTCGATTGCGCCTTGAAGGATGTGCGCCGCCGCAAGCGCGTCGATTTTCTCGGCCCGCTTCGAGCGGCTTACGTCCGCGGAAATCATCGCTCGCTCAACGGCCTGCGTCGACCAGCGCTCGTCCCACAACAACAGGGGCAAGTTCAGCGGCGCGAGATTGCGAGCAAAGGCGCGCGTCGACTGGGTTCGCGGGCTATCCGTCCCACCCATGTTCAGCGGCAAGCCAACAACCAATCCGACGACGTTCTCACGAATTATGAAGTCTTTGAGGGCAGCCAGATCCTGCGTGAATTTGCTTCGTCGCAATGTCTGAGCGGGGCCTGCGAAGTGCCAACCGGCGTCGCAGATCGCCAGTCCGATCGTCTTCGTGCCGACGTCCAGGCCCGCGAGCTTGCCGCCATCCGGAAGCACCTCAGCAAATTCGGCTGCGGCTGTCGTGATCAGCGGTGCCATGCCGCAAGCCTCCGCTCCGAATCGCGTCGGATCGCTCCCCAGAAGAGCGCATAGTCGTAGACGTGGAAGTTGTTTCCCGGGAGCGGAGGCGGAACGTAGGGCGGAATGGTGCCGTCCAGGATCAGAAGTCCTTTGACGCAATGCGCGCCCACCTGTCCCACTGCCAATGTCGCCGAGGTCAGGCTGACATTCGGCAGCAATGTCCCTGGGTTGGATTCCGGCGCTGCAACACCGTTCTGCGTGCCGCTGATGGGATTCACGCAGAGCAGGTCCTCACGCCGTCGCTTCTGACCAGAGAAGCCGGCCGAGTGCTCGTAAGAATCGAGGACAAGCTCCGGATTCGGTGGATCACCGAAGCTCATCCAGGAGAGGATGCAACCCGTCTGATCGTCCTTCCTGCATGAGGGCAGGCCGAGCGAAGGAAGGTCAGCCGTCGTGCTGATCGGCCATCCGACCACATAAGCGGCCACGACGCGCTTCGCGACCGGGTTGCCGGCGACCTTCTCCTTCAGGAGCCGTTCCAGCTGCAGGGCGCCCTGGCTGTGTCCGGCGAGGATGATCGGCCGGTCGCCGGCTTCCTTGAGGAACTGATCGAAGGCGGCCGAAACATCGCTGTAGGCGAGGTCGAGCGCTTTGCGCGCATCGTCGCTGTCCAGCAGGAACGCTCCGAACGCCGCCTGGCGATAGCGCGGCGCCCAGACCTCGCCGGCGGCATTGAACGCGCTGCCCTGGCTCTGCACGAACAGCCGCGTGCGGAATTCCGTGTCGCCATTGGCCTCGAGCGGTGCGTTCCAGCGGTCCCTTTCGAGGTAGGTGGTGGGGTGGATGTAGAAGACGGCAGCCCTTCCGACCTTGTCGCGGGCCATTCCTTCCGGAAGCCATTGTGAAGGATCACCTGCAAGTCCCGGGCGGGCAAGCCAGCTCGCCGGCTGCGAATAATCCGGACCGGATCCCGCAGTTGCGACCAGGAAATGCCCTTTAGGCACGGCACCCTTCAGGAGGACGCGGTCGCCGAACTGGAAGAGCGCGAACGCACCCGCGACGACGAGCAGCGTCAGGACGAATATGATCGTGAGGAATCGCCGCGCACACATGAGCGGGCGGGTAGGTGAGGCGCAGTTGGCCCGCAAGGAGCAGGCCTCGACCCAAAGAAAAGGCGGCCCCGAAGCCGAAGCTCCGCAGCCGCCTCTCTGGTCGTTCAATCGACGATCTTAGTAATTGACCGTCAGATCGAAGGTCGAGCTGTACAGGCCCTGCTGCTGGTTGGCAGCGATCGTGAAGTCGCCGCCGACGTAGACGGTGAGCTTGCCGGTGCCGTCCGTGACACGCGTCGGGCCGCCGCTGTTCAGGTTGAGGGCGGCCGGAATGGTCGCTGCGCAGCCTGCCGTACAAATAACGCCGCCGGCCGGCTGGCTGAGCGTCAGTGTAACGCTCGCATTGGCGTCGCCGAGGCCGTTGAATTGCGCGCGGCCGAATGCACCCGCCAATGCAACGACGCCGCCGCTTACGGTGCGAGCACCTGTGTCGGCGTTGATGACGACGTGACCCAGAGTCGCGGCATCACCCGCAACC
>JBKPJK010000478.1:0-8125 GCA_046730635.1 Pseudomonadota bacterium
GCGTATGTCTCATCCGTTAACACGGAGGCTCGTCATGATCCCCAGCCATGTTCGATTGTTTGCGGCCGCCGTGGGACTGCTGGTGCTTGCATCCGCGGCGTCGGCTCAGAAAGCGCCCGCGACGTGGGACGGACTTGTGCAGGTGCCGTCCAAACGCCTGGACCTCGTGTACCTTCAGCCGGGCGCGGATTTCCGGCCCTATACCAAGGTCATGCTGGAACCGACCGAAGTTGCCTTCCGGAAGAACTGGCAACGCGACTACAACCGAGAGACTCGGTCGGTTTCGGGACGGATCTCGGAGCGCCAGATGGAAGATGCGATCACTGCCGGCGTCGCGGCGGCATCGGACATTTTCGCGAAGGCTTTTACCAACGGCGGATACGCGGTCGTGACGACGCCCGGTCCCGATGTGCTGAAGGTGAGGACGGGCGTGGTGAACATCACGCTCAACGCTCCGGACGTGCAGACTGCGGGACGATCCTATTCGTTCGCCAACGAGGCGGGCTCCGCAACCTTATTCGTGGAAGCGCGAGATTCGGAAACGGGAGCGATCCTCGGTCGCGCGGTCGACCAGCGATGGGCCGGCGACAACCGGACTTCTTGGCGTACGAGCGCAAGCAACCGCGCCGACTTCCGCGACCTGGTCGAGGAGTGGGCCAAAACGACGATCAAGGGGATGTCGGAGCTGAAAGCCTTGTCCCCGGTCGGCCCATAGCCGGGACTCGCCCAGGGCTCAGTTCGCCGACTGTTTGCGGATGGTCCCGTCGGACGTTGCGACGACCATGCCGAACTTGCGGACGGTCGTCCGGCTGCTTGCCGCCGTTCCGCCGTTCAAAGGCGTCAACCATTGATCAACGGACAGTCCTCCCGCCATCTTGAAGCGGAAGCGAAATCGTCCCTGGATCTCCTCGATGACCACTGGACCTTTCGCCTCAGACATTGCGCCTGAGTAGCGGCCGGGGCCCACCCGGCGAACCCGCCAGAGCCGATTGTGGGGCGGCTTGCCTTCCTCTTCGACCCGTTGCGTGAGCTGAAGAGTGCCGTCCGCGGCGATCGAGCCGCTGCCGATCGTTCGAGACCGATAGGGCTTCTTCATCATGACCTTGACCACGCTCACGCCCTCCGTGCGCCCTTCGAAGAAGCGCAAAGGATCGTTTGGGCGCGGAGCGGGAACGGCAGAGAGCGCCGCGGAGCTCGCAAGAATCATCGGCACGATCAGACGGCGACTGGTACTTGCGATGAACTCCAACGACATGATGCGATCACCGATCAATCCGCAGGCAATTCCTCGCGCGCGCCGTCGCGCCTTCATGCCAACTTGCGATAGAGGCGGACCACGAGTTCTTCGACGACCACCATCGTCACCACTACGATGATCAGCCAGACGATACCGTGCAGCACGCCATGGAACTGGACAAGGTCGCCAAAGGCCAGCGAGAGGGCTTCGAGAATGACGAACTTCGATCCGAACAGGATGAGCCACGCCACGAAGATTTTCAGTGACTTCCAGGCAAAGCCGGTCTTGCCGGTGAAATAGCCAAGCACCCAATGTTCGGCGATGATGGTCCACTTCAGCAGGAACTGAAGAAGGATCGAGGCCAGCAGCAAGGTCGTAAAGTCGTAGACATGGACCTTGCTGGAATATTCGTTGAACAGGCCCAGGATGACGAGGTCGATTAGCGTCCCGGTAAAATAGCGCAGGAACGTCCTCTGTCGATCCGATGGCGGCAGCGCCGACGCGGGGAGCATGCCGGTCGCATGCTCCTCCTCGCCGACCGCAGCCGGGAGCGACGCTCCTGTCGCGCCGTGGTTTGAAACGGCCATCTCGACCCTCTTGCGCGATTATTGCGGCGGCGGGGTCGGATTTGTCGCCGGATCTGGAACCGTCACGTAGACAATGGTGTCGCCTTCATATTGCGGCCGGTAATAGGCCCCGCCGCAATTGTAATAGCTATAACCGTAATAGCCGTACGGCGAGCAACCTGCAGGAAGCGCATAATAAGCAGAGCCGTATGCAGCCGCCGTTGCCCAGGCTGCCGTAGCTCCGATTATAAGTCCGGCGCCGAGCGGATAGTCGCCCCAGCCGTTCCAGCCGCCGCAACATCCATCCCAATCATTGTTGATGTTGATGTTGTTGCCGCTGTTGATGTTGTTGTTGCCTCCGCCGCCGGGACGGTTGCCAGGTCGGTTGCCGACACCGCCGACACCGCCGACACCGCCGACACCACCAACGCCGCCAACGCCGCCGACACCGCCGACGCCGCCGACACCGCCGACACCACCCACGCCGCCGACACCACCGGGGCGTCCTGGTCCGCCGACACCGCCCACTCCACCGGGGCGCCCTGCTCCGCCGACACCGCCGACTCCACCGACACCGCCGGGCCTGCCGACGCCGCCAGCGCCTCCTACGCCGCCGACACCGCCGACGCCGCCACGGCCGCCTGCGGGACGTTGGCTAGCATATGCGCCTCGACCGGGGCCGGACGGGCGACTGTAGCCGCCCCCACCGGGACGACTGTAGCTACCTCCGCGGCTAAAACCCGAGCCGCCGCCGGCGCCGCCACGACCGAATCCTCCGCTGCCGCCGCGGCCCATGCTGGTGGAACCGCCACGACTGAAGCCTCCGCCACCGCCGCGGCTGAAACCGCCACCGCCACCGCCACCGCGGCTAAAGCCACCCCCGCCGCCGCGGCCTCCGCCGCCGCCGCCGCGACCCCCGCGCGCGTCGGCTTCCTGGATCGTGAATGCAGCAAGGCTCACGAAAGCGCTGAGCAAAGCGATGCGTTGAAGACGTCCGCGCATCTTACTCTCCTTTATAGGTCGCGAGCTGAATGCGCTTGGCATTCGCATCGGGGACGAAGGCAAAATCGGCATCCGTGAAGGTCGGATTGACCTGCCACGTCAAACGCGAGGTGAAGGTCGGACGCGCCGGATCCGTGCGGTCGACGATGACCAGCTTGCGCGGAAGAGGCTGATCCTTCTGGATCCAGACTTCCCAGTCGACGTCGGGCTCGCGGAACGCGTAATGCTCAGTCGCGACGCCGTCGATGGTCGCCGGACCGACGTCATAGGCCGACGTTATCTTGCGGATGCGATCGGCGCTCGTGCCGTCGCCCCAGCGGAACAGATCTTCGAGCGGAAGCGCGATTCCGAATTTTTTGTAAATGGTGTCGAGCACCTCGCGATTGGTCGGCGGTGCCGGAACCGACGCATAGAAACCGAGTTGCGGCGAATAGACCGTGAAAGTCTTGCCGTCATAAATGAAGCGGCGGCTCTTCACGTCGCTCACATAGTCGATGACGAACCCAGGCTTCCGGACCTTGTAAGTCGTCGCCCCATCGAGCTGGATGCGCTGGCCGTCGTCCGTGACGACATCGAGGCTGCCTTGCGTGTTGATCTGAAGCGTCTGGGCTGATGTGAGATAATTGCTCATGTCCCTGAGGGCCTGGATGGCCTGATCCTGGATCACGCCCACATTGGCGATAGGGGCCTTTTGAGCCGACCGCGGCATGGTCTGCGATCGCGACTGCGCGGCGGATGGCGAGGACCCGGCCGCGAGTGCGACCAATCCGATTGCAAGAGCTGTAGTGCGAAGAGCGATCATGACAGCGTTCTCCATGGCTGAGGCATGCTCAGGTGCATCTGACGCGTAGCGCCGCATTGCGGACTCTCTCATCAGGCTAATCCCTGACCCCATGGGGGTGACGTCCCCGATGGCCGCCGATCTTCCGATGCTTGGTTGCCGAGCCATCCGTTCGACACGGCAGAATGTGGGTTTACCCCGATTGGATTTGATGTTCCCATTCGTACGACAGGAAGGACAAGGCCGTCAGTTGCGCCGTTCGCAAAAAAGCCGGGCGCTCCTGAACGGGGGGAAAGTTATTCGCGCGAGTGTGTGCGCCGGTAGAGAAAGCAACGGACGGATAATGACGAGCCCAATTCGGCGTATCATTATTGTCGATGACCACGACGCCATTCGCAGGGGCGTTCGTCAGTTGCTGGAAAACGAACCCTATTTCGAGGTGGTTGGCGAAGCGGCCGACGGTCGGACGGCGCTCGAGCTCGCGCGCGAAGTGAAGCCGGACATCGCGATCCTCGATTATTCGATCCCGGAGATGAACGGTCTAGACTTGTCGCACGCGCTGAAGCGCGAGCTGCCGCGGATCGAGATCCTTCTGTACACGATGCACGATCGCGAAGAGATCGTGCTCGACGTGCTCCAGGCAGGCGTTCGCGGGTTCGTGTTGAAGTCGGAAGCCGAGACCCATTTGATCCAGGCGCTTCAGGCGCTCTCGATCCACCGCCCCTATTTTTCGGGGGCGATTTCCGACGCGTTGCTGGATCAGTTCCTCGAGAGCCGGCCCCATGCCTTGGCCAGCAGCCTCACGCACCGCGAGCGGGAGATCGTTCAGCAGGTAGCCGAGGGGCGCATCAACAAGGAAATCGCTTGGCGGCTCAACATCAGCGTCAAGACGGTGGAGACCCATCGGGCGAGCGCGATGCGCAAGCTCAAGCTCCGGACAACGGCGGACCTCGTCCGCTACGCGGTCCGCAACCAGCTGATCCAGCCTTAAGCGCCGAAGGGCACGCGCGCGGAGATTCGGGTTCCGTGCTTCATCCGCCTGATGTCGAAGCGGCCACCGAGCTGCTCTACCCGATGGCGCATTCCTTGAAGCCCGAGGCCGTGCCTCTTCTCCAATTCGTCGTCACTGGGGATCCCGATGCCATTGTCCGAAATCGTCAGTTCGAGCGCATTTCTCTGCCTCGTCAGCCTGAGCCGCACGGTCGAAGCCTGGGAATGCCGATGGATATTGACCAGCGCCTCCTGAGCTATCCTCAATAACGCGACGGGCACCGGACCTTCGCCGATCACACCTTCGTCGTTCGAGTCGAAATCGACTCGGATGCAGGTCCGCCTTGCAAACCCGTGGGCGAGCGCCTGGAGCGCAACCCCGAGACCGTGAGCACCGAGCTCGACCGGGCAATTCAAAAATGACACCGACCGAATTTCACGGTCGATCTGTCCGACCGTATCTCGAATCTCGTCGAGGACTTCCGCCAGCGCGTGGGCGTCGTGGACATCCTTAAGATGAGCGACGCTGAGCTGCAGCGAAACCAGCAGTTGACCCGCAGAGTCATGGAGTTCCTGGCCCATTCGCCTCCGTTCGGCTTCTCGAACGTTCAGCATCTGCTCCAGAATTTCGGCCCGGGTGAATTGCGGAATGTCGGACTGAGCCACGCCGTAAGACGCGACGCTTTCCCAATTCGATCCGATGATTGAATCCAGCGCAGCACTCGCCAGCTCGGCGCTCGGTGAGGCAAGTTCCTCGAGGTTGATGCGGCTGGTCATCCTTCAACGCCCCGCAACCGTCATCTCGGCACGAGCCGGATATATCATGGATCAAGAGTCAGAGTCATGACAAATCCCTAAGACCTGTCAGCAGCCGGTTGGAGGACGACGCAGGGTAACTAGAATATCGCCATCCGAACTGCGGGCCGGCGCCTAGCCAACCGGTCCTATCGAGCCGGGGGCACCTGCGTAAGTTCTTCGAGGCGCCGACGCGCGGTGTTCGCGAAGTCCCTTGCCACCGATTTGATGGTATCGGTCGTCGAAAGCGTGGCGGGGATATCGAGGGGATCGGGCGTCCGACGCCTGACGGCAGCCAGCAGCAGCTCGTTCGTACGGCCGTCGAAAACCTCGACCGCATAGAGCAAGGAGCCGGTAAAGCTCCCCTTCCTGCCGATGGCGCTTTTCAGCGCGCTCGTCGCGAAACCCAGTGGAGTGACCCGCGTTGCCGTCGCCAGTCCGCCCTTGGTCTTCTGAGCACCGAGAAGAGTCACGTGGATCCGTAGCGTGTCGGACTGAGGCTTCGCAGGAGCGGGAAACGACTTCACGATCTCCGATCGCAGTTCGTCCGTGACCATTGCCGCGAACCTGGCGCGATCAGCGGGATCGATGTCCTCGAATTGCGCATCGGGGCCAGTGTAGACCGCCACGGGGTCGACGATGACCGTCCTGTACTTGAGGAAGACCGACGTCGGCTGGGCATAGGTCCAGGATTCCGTACCCGGGCTGTCCTGAGCCATGCGCGATGCAGACGGAAGACCGACCGGGGCATTGTCGCGCGTCTGCGCGACTGCGGGCGCTGCTGCCGCTAGCATCGAGGTGAGCACAGTCGCACGAAGCAGGAATAAGCCAACATCGGTCACGGTTCGGATCCCACATGAATTTCAGTAGGGGCGACCGTTGCACCTGATCGGTATCGTCTCCATCAGGGCAAACCCGCATCTTGCTCGAGGCGCCGCAATTCAGTTCCGCCCGGCTGACGATCCCAAAGGCTTATCGAAGCCAGGCGGATACTTCTTCCACTGATAGCCCGACTTACCCGCCTCCAGACCGACATTGTACAAGGCCCGCATGTAATTGGTGTCGAACATCTCCTTGTGCGGGACGTCGAAGGTCGGCGGAATGTACGTCAGGTTGAAGTCGACGCCGTCGCGGTTCGTCGTTGCATAGACGCGATACAAATCGCCGATGCCCTGTGTGCGCGTCAGCGAATCGATCGCGCGCATCGCGATGGTCATCGTCCGGCGCTCGGTACTCGCCCAGTCGGCATCGAGCCGCGCATTGCGGATGATGTAGGCGACCCTCTGGCGCGGCGGGGCATTCGCAAGCGAGATCGACGGCGGATAGAGGAAGAGTTGCGCCGTGGTGCCGCCGTCCACGTGCATCTCCTGATAGTGCGTCCCGCCGATGTTCACGTCGATCATCACCGGCGGGAATGCGCCCGGGATCGAGGCGGACGCGAGCAGGATCTTCGAGAATAATGTGATGGCATCCGGGTCCTTGCGCGCGGCGATGGCCGTCATGTTCCAGACGACAGGCTCCATCGTATCCAGGTTGGCGGTCCCGACGAGGAGCAGGCGCCCCTTGGCATATTCCGCCGCAATCTCGTCGAGCAGCTGGCGATTGACGTAGCTCGAGATGGTCTGCGCAAGCGGCCGCGTATCGGCCATTCCGTCGCCGAACATGCCCTTGAGCAGACCTCGCTTCTTGAAAATGTCCTTCTGGGACGTCTCCGTGTAGACCCGCTGGAGTACATAATCATATTTGGGGCCCAGGAAGGCGAAGGGCGCGATCAGCGCTCCGGTGCTCACACCGGTCACGATCTTGAACTGCGGCCTCGTCCCCGAAGCGGTCCAGCCGTTGAGGAAGCCGGCGCCGTAAGCGCCGTTGTCGCCGCCGCCGGAGACGGCAAGGAAATAGGCCGGCGGCAGTTCCGGCCCGTGCCCCTGGCTTGCGAGCCATTGCTGCTCCTTCACGAGGGCGTTGCGGCCCTCGGCTTCGGCCGTGGCGCTTTCGCGGCTGACAAGGAAGCGGATCGGTCCAAGCGCCTCGCCGGCCTGAGAGGCCTGCGCTTCCGGAACCGCGGGCAGCCGCTGAGGCGTCGCACACCCGGCGAGCGCCAACTGTGTCGCAATTACAACAAACATTAAATTTCGAAGCATAGCGGTATCTTTCACGAAACCATTGCGAGACCGCTGTGTTCTCTCCGCGGCGGAGGCGCGGCCATCCATGAAAACCCCACGAGCGCGAGAGGCTTCTCGGGATTATCCCCGATTTTGCCGCTCTTGGCGCTCGTCGATGCTGCGTTCGGGACGTTCGGTCGGATGACGAGCCGCAACGCCAGCCCCGCATCTCGGGCAAGGAGATCAAAATGCGCAGATACCTACTTGCAACCTCGGCACTGCTCATGTTTGCAACGCCGGCCGTGGCAAAGGACGGTTCGTTCTACACTGGTATAGAAGCGGGCATCACGTTCCCGAAGGATCCCAACGGAAGCGCGTTCATCGATTACACCACGACGAACGACACCGTTCCGCCAGGCGGTACCCTTCCCACGGGCATTCCCGCGGGACCGGCCGATATTCCGAAGTTCAGCAGTCCGTTCGACTTCAATGTGAAGACCGGCTGGGATGCGGACCTCATCGCGGGCTACGATTTCGGCATGTTCCGCCTGGAAGGCGAGCTTGGCTACAAGCACGCGAAGATCAATTCGCGCTCGAGCCAAGCATTCCTCGACCAGCTGAACCTGGACTTAAATCGC
Organism: Pseudomonadota bacterium; assembly: GCA_046730635.1. Taxonomy (GTDB): domain Bacteria; phylum Pseudomonadota; class Alphaproteobacteria; order Sphingomonadales; family Sphingomonadaceae; genus Sphingomicrobium. The sequence goes on from JBKPJK010000478.1 coordinate 8,112, forward strand.
CCATCGGCGGCGCC
>JBKPJK010000479.1:0-1360 GCA_046730635.1 Pseudomonadota bacterium
GGATAATGCCGTTCTTGACGCGAATGCGACCGCCCCGGCGCCCGCTCCTGCGGCACCCACTACGACGGCGGCAACGACTGAAACTCAGCAGACCACGACGCAAACCGCACCGGCGCCAGCACCCGCGCAGCGCAGCTTTCCCTGGGGCGTCATCGGAATTCTCGGTTTGATCGGCCTCCTGGGCGTCCGTAAGGCCAAAGGCTGACACAAGGCTGCGTTCACTTCGGGACGCATTTCCGGGGTGAGCACATGACCGAGAAGCGCAAGGCTCCCGCAACGACCATCGTCGAGGGCGGTCGGCGAAAGGAATGGCGCGGCCGTCTCGTCAACGTTCCAGTCGAGCGGGCCTCGACCGTCCTGTTCGATTCCGTCACGCAGCTGGAAAGCAGCCGTCCTTCACTCGGGGAGTATCGCTACGGGCTCCAGGGCACGGCGACCCACTGGGCGCTATCGGAGGCGCTGACCGAGCTCGAACCCGGCGCCGCCGGTACCGCCCTTTACTCGTCAGGACTTGCGGCCATCACCGGAGCGCTATTGAGCGTGCTGTCCGCCGGCGACGAGCTCCTCGTGACCGACAGCGTCTACGGCCCGACACGAAGATTCTGCGACACGATCCTCAAGCGTCTGGGGATCACCACCCGCTATTATGATCCCCTCATCGGTCCTGGCATCGCGAAGCTAGTCGGGGACCGAACTCGCGCGATCATGCTGGAAAGCCCCGGATCGCTGACGATGGAGGTTCAGGACGTTCCGGGCATTTGCGCCGTCGCCCGAGAGCGCAACGTCGCAACCTTGCTCGACAACACCTGGGCGACTCCCTTGTTATTCCCTGCGATCGCCGCCGGAGTCGACATCACGATCCTCGCCGCCACGAAATATGTCGGCGGCCACGCGGACGTGATGATCGGCGCGGCGACGGCGAACGAGACATATTTTACCCAGGTGCAGCGGACCGCATGGGATCTCGGCCAGGCCGTTTCGCCCGACGATGCATGGCTGGCCTCGAGGGGCTTGCGCACCATGACGCTGCGGCTGAAGCAGCACGAAGCCGCCGCGCTGAAGATTGCCCAATGGCTGAAGCAACAGCCTCTGGTCGGCGCCGTGCTCCATCCCGCGCTTCCGGACTGCCCTGGTCACGAGTTCTGGAAACGGGATTTCAAAGGCTCGTCCGGCCTCTTCTCGTTCGAGCTGCACGGCGACGCCGCAGCCTTCGTCGACCGCCTCGAACTGTTCGGAATCGGCTTCAGCTGGGGCGGCTATGAAAGCCTGGCCATCCCCGTTCACCCGACGCGCACAGTGTCCGAACCTCCAGCGTCGAACTTGGTCCGCCTGCACGTCGGCCTCGAGGATCCCGAAGATT
>JBKPJK010000480.1:0-2362 GCA_046730635.1 Pseudomonadota bacterium
TTCCTCAACATCTCGACCCGGCAGCGCGAGTGGGGCGATATCATCGCGGTGGCCGAGCGCCACGGCGACGTCTGGGCCAGCGTCGGGGTCCATCCGCACGAAGCCGACGCCCATCCCGATCTCGGCGCTGCGGCGCTGGTCGAGGCCGCCGATCATCCGCGCGTGATCGCCATCGGCGAGTGCGGGCTCGATTATTATTACGACAAGTCGGACCGGGATGCGCAGCGTGAGCGGTTCCAGGCTCATATCGAAGCTGCTCGGCAGACCGGCTTGCCGCTGGTCGTCCACACGCGGGATGCCGAAGGGGATACGGCGGAGATCCTGAGTGCGGCAGTGAAGCAGGGCGGCGTCACCGGCGTGCTGCATTGCTTCACCGGGTCGGCGGAGCTGGCACGCAAAGGCCTCGATCTCGGCTTCTACGTGTCCCTCTCGGGCATCGTGACGTTCAAGAACGCGCAGGATCTGCAGGAAACGGCGAAATGGCTGCCGAAGGACCAGATGCTGGTCGAGACCGACGCCCCTTTCCTAGCTCCCGTCCCCCACCGCGGGCAGAAGTGCGAACCGGCCTTCGTCGCGGACACGGCCGCCTTCGTAGCGAGCCTAAGAGGAGAGGAGGCGGAAGCCCTCGGCGAGCAGACTACTGCCAACTTCTTCAAATTGTTCGGCAAGGCCGCCGAAGGATCGCGGGTTGAAGCTTAGGATTCTCGGTTGCGGCACATCCACCGGCGTGCCGAGGATCGGGAACGACTGGGGACGGTGCGATCCGAATGAGCCGCGCAATTACCGCCTTCGCTCGTCCATCCTGGTCGAGAGCGTCGGGCAGCGACTTCTCGTGGATTGCGGGCCCGACCTTCGTCAGCAGCTGCTATCGGCTGACATCGGCCGCCTGGATGGTGTGATCGTGACGCACGCGCATGGCGACCATTGCCACGGCATCGATGAGCTCAGGCCCGTGGCGCAGGCGATCGAACGACCGGTTCCGCTTTACGCGCGAGCCGATGTCCTCGAGGAGCTGAAGCTTCGGTTCAACTATGCGTTCGAGCCGCTCAAATTCTATCGGCCGATCGTCGAGGCGCGGGAGCTCGGCACGGAGTGCCAATTCGGGGAGGCTCGCGCCCGTTTCGTCGACCAGCCGCATGGGGGCCCCTCATCCCTCGGCATACGCTTCGACGAGAAGGAGCGCTCCGCAGTTTATGCGATCGACTTCAGTGAGTTAACGAGCGACATGGCCGAGCTCTATGAAGACGCGGACGTGTGGATTGCCGATTGCCTGACGCGTCAGCCGCACCCGACGCATATGCATCTTGACGGTCTTCTGGGCTGGGCACGTGAATTGCGCGTCGGCCAGGTCTATCTCACGCATATGGGCAACGGACTCGATTACCGGACCTTGGTCGCGGAGCTGCCGAGCTGGGCCGCGCCGGCCTACGACGGCCTGGAGATCGTCCTGGCATGAGCAACGATACGATGCTCGGCGGTCTTTACCTGCTGATGGCGGCGATGCTCGTGCTTGGCGGCCTGATGGCCCGTCGAGAGCCGGCGGCAAAGATGTTCACCATGGCTCTGGCCTGGATCGCGATCTTCGCGGCCGGGTTCGTCCTGTTCACATTCCGCGACAATTTCGGCTGGGTTGCGCAGCGCCTGAAAGCCGAAGCGGTCGGTACGCCGGTCGAGCAAGGCAAGGAAACGCGGATCCCGATGGCCATCGACGGCCATTTCTGGGTCGATGCAAAGGTCAACGGCAAGGACGTGAAGTTCCTGGTCGACAGCGGCGCGACCATGACCACGCTCGATCGGGAGACGGCGGCTGCTGCCGGCGTGCCGATATCCGCCCGGGCCGATCAATATGTTCGCACGGGAAATGGGATCATCCGCGTATCGAGCGGTCGGGTCGCCGATTTTGAGATTGGGACAATCAAACGCACCGACGTCGGGGTGCAGATCGCGAACAAGAACGACGATCTCAACGTCCTTGGCATGAATTTTCTGTCGTCCTTGAACCGCTGGGGAGTGGAAGGGCGATGGCTGGTGCTCGTCTCCTGATGTCTCTACCGCTTTACATAATACATATTATCATACTTTGCGTTATTCACATCGGAATGTGCGAAAAGGCCCTCTATGTCGCTTGAGCGTCTCGTTGAGATCATGCGCCGTCTCCGCGACCCGGTCAGCGGGTGTGAGTGGGATACAGTCCAGACGTTCGAGACCATCGCTCCCTACACCATCGAGGAAGCCTACGAGGTCGCGGATGCGATCGCGCGCGGCGATCTCGACGATCTGCGTGACGAGCTCGGCGATCTGTTGCTGCAGGTGGTCTACCACGCTCGCATGGCGGAAGAGCAGAATGCGTTTGTGTTCGGCG
>JBKPJK010000481.1:0-1588 GCA_046730635.1 Pseudomonadota bacterium
ATCATGAAGCGTTCATGTACGGAACACGTCTCACGCCAGGCTGTGGTCATTCCGCGACACCGCGCTAGAGAACCTGAGAAGGGACTCGGAAATGCACGATCGTAGCGTCGAACAGGAAGCCAATATCGCCCTGCTGATCGACGCGGATAATGCCTCGCCGGATCACCTCGACGAGGTCCTGCTCGTCCTTGGCGAGCTGGGCACCATCAATATCCGTAGGGCCTATGGGAATTGGGCGAAAGCGAGCCTCAAGGGCTGGGGCAATCTCACGGGGACCCACTCGATCGTTCCGATGCAGCAATTCGACGTCGTGAAGGGCAAGAGCGCGACGGACATGCGGATGACCATCGACGCGATGGATCTGCTCTATCGCGGGAGCGTCGACGGGTTCGGAATTATGTCGTCGGACAGCGACTTCCTGCCCCTGGCTCAGCGAATCCGCGAGGACGGGCTTCCGGTCTACGGATTTGGCACCGCGAAGACTCCCCTGTCCTTCCAGCAGGCCTGCACACGCTTCTTCGACGTGGGTGCGCTGGCGCTGGAAGACGAGGAGCTGGAACAACCTACCGCGAGCAAGGGACAGCGTCCGGTCGACCCCGAGCTGCTCCAGGTGCTCGGTTCCGCCTACAAGGCCTCGAAGCGCGATGAGGAAGGTTACACGCCGCTTTCGGAGCTTGGCCAGAGGGCCAAGGCGGTCTCAAGCTTCGCGGCGCGCAATTTCGGCTACACTCGGCTTTCCGACCTGATCAAAGCAGTTCCCAATTTCGAGGTGAAGAGCGGCGACGACGGACGCCTGCTCGTCAAGCGCCTTCGCTAGCGACTGTTGTCGGGACGCCACAGGTTTCGCGTTCTTATTGTGGACGGGGAACCGGCGGCGGCCATAACCGGTTGAGCGTCGAACCTGAATTGCAACTCACATTCGGAACGATGCTGGCCAAAGCAAATCCGGAGCATTTTCTCGACACTGCAATAAGCGCGCTTTCGACCGGCACAGAATGGCGGTTGGTGCTCGATAAATTGCCCCTGCCCATTTACACGACCGACGCCACAGGCGCGGTGACCTACTGGAACCGTGCCTGCGTGGACTTTGCGGGCCGCGAACCGGAACTCGGCCAAGACCGGTGGTGCGTAACGTGGAAGCTCTACACGACCACCGGCGAGCCGCTTTCCGATGACCAATGTCCGATGGCCCAGGCGATCAAGCTTCGGCGCCCCGTACGCGAAGTGGTGGCTATTGCCGAGCGTCCGGACGGCATCAGGGTCGCATTCAAGCCTTACCCGACGCCGCTTTTCGATAGGCAGGGCAATTTCACCGGCGCCGTCAACATGCTCGTGGACGTGACGGACGAGCAAAGCTCAGCTCTGCATCTCCAGGCGGATCATTGCCGTCGCCTCGCTCAATCCGTCTACGATCGCGAGACCAGCAAGGTCCTGGGCGAAATGGCGGACGGTTTCGACCGCACTGCGACCGAGCTTGAGCAGAAGCGCCCGCTTTAGGCGGGATGCGCCGCCCTGAGCTTGGAACCGCGCCAGCAGGTTCCCTATAGCAGTTCGAGTTCAGCAGTGACCTGGTCGCCCGCAGCGATTC
>JBKPJK010000482.1:0-1030 GCA_046730635.1 Pseudomonadota bacterium
TCCCAGAAGCCCTCGACATTGAGCAGGCAGAACGGCTTGGCGTGATAGCCGAGCGCGTTCCAGCTCCATGCCTCGAAAAGTTCGTCGAGCGTGCCGATCCCGCCCGGAAGCGCGAGAAAGGCGTCCGCAAGCTCCGTCATCTTCGCCTTGCGCTCATGCATCGTCTCAACGCGATGGAGCTCGGTAACCCCCTCGTGCGCGACCTCGAGCTCCACCAGTGCCGTCGGGATGACTCCGTAAACCTGGCCGCCAAGATCGAGCACGCGGTCGGCGATCAGCCCCATCAGGCCAAGCCGGCCGCCTCCATAAACCAGCTCGACGTCACGCCGGACCATCGCTTCGGCAGTCGCCTTCGCAGCCGCCGCGAATACAGGCCGCGAGCCTGGCGCAGAGCCGCAATAGACGGCGAGCCGCTTCACATTGTTCATAGCGCCACCAGTTCGCGTAGGTCCGCTTCCGGCCGCGCGCCGAAGTGCGAGATGACCTCCGCCGCGGCAAGGGAGCCTGCCTCGAGTGACCCTCTGAGGTCGCGTCCGCGACACCGCCCCGCAATGAAGCCCGCCGCGAAAAGATCTCCCGCTCCGGTCGTGTCGACAACTCTATCGACCGCAGCGGCGGGAATTGAGACACGCTCACCGTCGGCAACGGCGACCGCGCCCCCGGCACCCCGGGTCACGACCAGGGTCTCCACCTTGGGCGCGAGGGCTTCGAGGCATTCACTCAATTCGCCGCAACCGGTCAGATGCCGGATCTCGTGTTCATTGCCGAACAGCACATCGACGAGGCAGTTGTCGATCATCCCCATCACACCCTGACGGCGGTCCCCGATGCAAAGGCTCTCGGACAGGGTGAAGGCGACCGTTCGTTCCGCCGAATGCGCTATTCGCGCAGCCTCGAGCATCGCGGCGCGCGGGCGTTCGGGGCCCCACAAATAGCCTTCGAGAAAAGTCACCGCCGCGGATCGGATCAACTCCTCGTCCAACGCTGCGGTCGTCAATTCGTGGCTCGCCCCCGGGCACGTGTTCATCGT
>JBKPJK010000483.1:0-1871 GCA_046730635.1 Pseudomonadota bacterium
CAGCTGCAGATAGTCGACCACGACGAAGGCAATGCCCTTTTGGCGCTTGAGCCGGCGCGCACGCGTGCGCAGCGCCGCGATCGTCAGGCCAGGCGTGTCGTCGATATACAAGGGCAGGCTCTGCAGTTCGGCCGCGGCGCGGGCGAGCTGCCGGAATTCCTGCTGGCTGATCTTGCCCATGCGGAGGTTCTCGGAGCTGATGCCCGACTGCTCGGCGAGTATTCGGGTCGCCAGCTGGTCAGCCGACATTTCGAGGCTGAAGAAGGCGGTCGGTGCACCAGCCGACTTGGCGGGCTCGATCCCGTCCTCGATGTCGCGAGCGAACCTTTGGGCCGCTGCAAAGGCGATATTGGTTGCAAGCGAGGTCTTGCCCATGCCGGGGCGGCCGGCGAGGATGACGAGGTCGGACCGATGCAGGCCGCCGACCTTCGAATTGATGCCCTCGATCCCGGTGGTGATGCCCGACAGGTGGCCGCCGCTATTGAGCGCCTTTTCGGCCATTTCGACGGCGAGCTTGGTCGCCTCGCCGAAGCTCTTCGCCTTGCCTTCCGCGCCGCCTTCTTCGGCGACCTTGTAAAGCTCGGTCTCCGCTTTCTCGATCTGCTCCAGTGGAGCCACGTCCTCACTGGTGTCGAGCGCGCTCTCCACCAAATCGCGCCCGACACCGATGAGCGCCCGAAGCAGGGCCAGATCGTAGACCTGCTGGGCAAAGTCCTTCGCGCCGATGATTGCCGCGCCGGAGCCGGTGAGCGTCGCCAGATACGCGGGCCCGCCGATCTCCTTCATCGCCTGGTCGGCTTCGAAGGTAGGACGAAGCGTCACCGGGTTCGCGACCATGTTGCGGTCGGTGAGCTTCAAGACGGCCTCGTAGATCCGCCCGTGCAGCGGCTCGAAGAAATGGTGCGGCTTCAGCCTGAGCTGCACATCCTCGACCAGGCGATTGTCGATCATCAGAGCGCCCAGAAGGGCGGCTTCCGCTTCGACATTCTGCGGGAGAGCTGCTGCTGCCGCCGGCTCGGCGGACTCGGAGATACGGATTACTTCGGCCATGACCCTTCTTGGCCGCTGCCCGGCCACCCTCCAACGAGAACGAAAGTAGCACAAAGGTTGTGAGCTGTGGATATATTGTGAGCGGTTTGAACAGCCGGTCGGGCGTAATCAGGACTTTTCGGGCAAGCTCCGCATCCACAGAAAAAAGACGCGGCCGATTGAAGGCCGAAATGGTGGCCGTTACGCCACAGCCCCATGGCCATTCTTTCCGACCGCTGGATTCGTGAGCAGGCGCTGCAAAACGGCATGATCGAGCCGTTCGTCGAGGCGCAGCGCCGGGAGGGATGCATCAGCTACGGCCTAAGCTCCTACGGCTACGACGCCCGCGTCGCCGACGAATTCAAAATCTTCACGAACGTCGACAATGCGGTGGTCGACCCAAAGGATTTCGCTTCCAACAGCTTCGTCGACCGCCAGACCGCCTGCTGCATCATCCCGCCCAACAGTTTCGCGCTCGCCCGCACCGTCGAATATTTCCGGGTGCCGCGCGACGTGCTCGTGATCTGCCTTGGGAAGTCGACCTATGCGCGCTGCGGAATCATCGTGAACGTGACTCCGCTCGAGCCGGGCTGGGAAGGCCATGTGACTCTGGAATTCTCCAACACGACGCCGCTGCCCGCGAAAGTCTACGCGAACGAAGGGGCCTGCCAGTTCCTCTTCTTGCAGGGCAACGAGCCGTGCGAGGTCAGCTACGCCGACCGCTCCGGCAAATATATGGGCCAGCGCGGCGTGACGCTGCCGAAGCTTTAGGATGAGCCTCGAGGAAGCGCGGGCGCTCGATTCGGCGGATTCGCTGCGCGAGATGCGCGAGCGCTTCGTTC
>JBKPJK010000484.1:0-5524 GCA_046730635.1 Pseudomonadota bacterium
CAACTATGGCCTGCGGCCGACGACCGTCGCCCATCACTTCAATTGGGTAACTCCGCTGGTCACGTCGCGCGCGGGTCCGCCGGCGCTCTTTTTGGGCGGCGATGTCGTCTTCAAGAGCGTCGACCGCGGCAACAGCTGGAGCATCATCAGTCCCGACCTCACCGGCAAGTCGCCGGGAGCACAAAGGTGCGATGGCGACGTGACCATCGCAGACGCATTGCCATGCGGCTACGGAACGATCGTGTCGATCCAGCCGTCGCCCCTTTCCGCCGACGAGCTTTGGGTGGGATCCGATACGGGCTTGTTGAACGTCACGCGTGATGGCGGGGCGCACTGGACGCCGTTGGCGTTGCCAGGCGTTCGCCCGTGGAGCGCGATATCCAGCATCGATTTGTCATCGGCCGATCGCAACTCTGCCTACGTTTCCGTCGATGGGCATCGCATTGACGACTTCGCGCCGCATATCTTTCGCACCCATGACGGCGGTCGATCCTGGCAGACCATCATTTCCGGTCTGCCAAGCGACGAGGTCGTGAGCGCCGTCCGCGCAGATCCGAAGCGGCCGGGGCTTCTTTTCGCCGGTACGGAAAGCAGCGTCTTCGTCAGCTTCGACGACGGCGACAATTGGCAGCCGCTTCGCCAGAACCTGCCGACGGCGTGGGCCCGCGATTTGCTGATCCACGGTGACGATCTTGTCGTGGCGACGCAGGGCCGCGCGATCTGGGTGTTGGGCGACCTCGCATTGTTGCGCCAGGTCGGTCCGACGACTGCCGCCGAACCGTCGCATCTGTTCGCTCCGGGTCCCGCATACCGCGTCCGCTTCAACAACAACAAGGATACGCCGCTCGCGCCGGAAACTCCGGTCGGCGAGAATCCGCCGCAGGGCGTGATCGTCGACTATTGGCTGGGATCTGCGCCGAAGCAGCCGATGACACTCGAGATCAGGGACTCAGCCGGAGCGGTCGTCCGCCGCTTCTCGAGTGCCGACAAGTCCGCGAAGCTTTCCGCGGACCGCTATTTCGCAGAGGAATGGACTAAGGAGCAGCCAACGCTGGCGGCCACGCCTGGCGCACATCGCTGGATTTGGGACATGCGCTGGGCGCGGCCGAAAGCGATCGAATATTCCTACAGCATCGCCGCGATATGGGGAAAAGACACGCCCCTGCTTCCAGAGGGGCAGCTCGTCCCGCCCGGCCGCTACACCGCCGTGTTGACGGTGGACGGCAAGCAGCAGAGCCGCGACTTCGAGGTGCTTGCGGATCCGCGGGTCACCAACGCCGACTATATCGCTGCGGCGCACTTCTCGGCGGGCCTGTACGAGCCTCTGGCCAAAGCCTGGACCGGCGAAGGCGAGATGGAAGCGGTTCGGCAGCAGCTTACCGCCAGACTGCCGAGCTTGCGCGATGGGCCGCTGGCCGCACAGGCCCGGGCGCTGTCCGCCAAGCTCGCGCCGTCCGACGTCCCGAACAGCGGCTTCTCGGGCGAGAGCGCTACGCTCGCTTCACTCGAGACCGCGGCCGAGGGCAGCGACGCCGCACCTTCGACCGCGCTGCAATCCACCGCCGCTCAAACGATTGCGGCGATCGACGCGGATTGGGACCGCTGGCAGCGGATCAAGGCAGGCGACCTCACTGCGCTGAACAGGGCGCTGGCCGCGGCTGGCCTTGCGCCGATCACGGTGCCCCAAGGCGCAGCGCTCAGTCCTGCGTCTTCCGGCGGAGGAGAGGATTTGCCGTGATTCAAGGTGCGGTCGGTCGGAGCGCAACCTTTCCGGACCGGGCGATGGACGACCAGCCGACGCGAGGCCCGCGCAGTGCTTGGACGACCGCCTTGATCACGACGTAATACATGATCTGCCGATACCCGAAGCGCTGCGGCAGCAACCACCCGATCAGCTTCCAATTCTCGTGCCGTTCAAGCGCGAAAGCGATAAGCCCGGCCGTCAGGTCGATGGCGGCAAACAAGATCCAGAACAAAGCGACCTGATGAAGGTCTCCTTTTACCGCGCTGTATCCGTGCTCGTGGATCGAGCTCCATGTCCAGAACACGTTCACGACCAGCGCGAGGTCGATGATCGGCGAAACCAGCGCGAACAAAAGCTGGAACATGATGGTTTGCGGCAGTCCGACATAGGCAAGGCCGCGAGGCCGGCCATCGGCCACGATGCCCTTGTGCTTCCAGACGCATTGGATTGTCCCGAACGCCCAACGAAAACGCTGACGAGCCAGCTGCCGGAAGGATTGCGGCGCCTCCGTCCAGGCGATCGCGCTCTGGTCGTATGCGACCTTCCACCCCGCGCGCTGAACGGCGATCGTGAGGTCCTGGTCTTCAGCGAGGGTTTCGGGCGGATAGCCGCCGATCTCGGCGATGGCTTGCTTGCGCCATGCTCCCACCGCCCCCGGGACCACCGTCATTGCACCGAGCCGAGCGAGAGCGCGGCGCTCGAGATTCTGCGCCGTCACATATTCGAGCGCCTGCCATTTGGTGACCAGGTTCACCCTGTTGCCGACCTTGGCATTGCCCGCGACCGCAGCAAGTCGGTCATCGCCGACGAACCATCGCGCGAGCCGTGCGATCGTGTCCGGCTCGAACTGTGTGTCGGCGTCCAGCGCGATGACGATGTCGCTCTTCGCCAGGGCTAATCCCTGATTGAGCGCACGCGCCTTCCCGCCATTCTCGAGCGTCAGCAACTGCACGCGTTTGTCGCCCCGAAAGGCGTTGCTGACGATCTCGGACGTGCGGTCTTTCGAACCGTCGTCGATCACGATGACTTCCAGCGTCACGTTCTTGCTGGCCAACACCCGCGAAACGGAACGCTCGATCACCCGCTCCTCGTTGAACGCCGGAATGAGCACGCTGACGAATACATCTGCGGTAATCGGGGGACGCTTGCGGCGCATGTCCTTCCACGCGGACGCAAGCGCGAGCCCCGAAAGGACGAGCGCGCGCCCGATCCCCAACGTGATCGCCGCGGCGAACAGGAAACTCAGGGCCCTGACGCTGAATCCCAGGAGCTCGAACAGGCCGAGGTCGATACGAGCCGCGAGGTGGTCGGAATCCGAGAGCGGCGGCATCGCCTGACCCGGCGTAAGGCCCGCGAGTTCGGACACGGCTACGAACCGGTACCCGCGTGCGCGGAGGGTATCGATGATGATCGGCAGTGCAGCGATGGTCTGGTTGCGATCACCTCCGGAATCGTGAAGCAGTACGATGTTGCGGCTGCATTGTTCGTCCGACACATCCGCGCAGTCGGCGGGCGCACTCAGCACCCGAGACACCACATTGTTGACGATGGTGGGCACGCCCGGCCGTTGCCAGTCTTCGCTGTCGACGTGCAGGCCGACCGAAACATAGCCGCGGTTCTGCGCCTCCCAAACGGGCAGAATTTCATCCGCGGTTGTCGGCTCCGCGGCGCCGCAGAATGGTGCGCGGAAGAGCTTCAGCGTCCGTCCGGGGAAAGCCTGGAACAGTCGCTGCGTTGCATTCAATTCGAACAATGTTCGCGTTTGATCGGCACTGGCTAGATTGGGGTGGGTGTAAGTGTGACTTCCCACCTCGTGTCCCTCGCGAATTTCGCGCTCTAGCAGGCCTCGCTCCGTCAGCGCGTTTTCACCGACCACGAAGAAGGTCGCCGGAACGTGCTTCGCCTTCAGGATATCGAGGATCCGAGGCGTCCAATGCTCGTCCGGTCCGTCGTCGAACGTCAGCGCGATGAGGCGCGGACGATAACCGGTCCGCGTGATGGTGTAAGGCCGAGGTATTCTCCGGAAATCGACATCCGAAATGAGACCGTTCGAGCCCAGCGCAAATGCTCTTTCGCCGGCCGTCGGCAGGGCCGTGATGCGAAGGATCTCGCCCTCGCTTTCGATGTCGACGTTGGTGTTCTGAGCCAGATGCTCGAGGCCGGTTACGCTGCGTGGGACCGCGACGGATCTTCCGAAGATGGACCAAAGGCCGGGGTCTTCGGATCCCAGTTTCCACAGGGCGACTTCGGGAAGCCCGGCACGGTCAAGCACGGTTAGCTGGTTGAATGCGCTGGCCGCGTCCAGGAGCCAGACCGTATGCCGATGCCCGTCCTCGTCGTCATAAGCGAACGTGCTGTTCCCGCTTACGCGATCGAATGTAGGACGAGTTTCGCTGTCGGCTGCGTCGACCCACGCTTCTTCGACGCTTTCCGGGTCGCCCGTGCCGTCGTGCCAGTCGTACGCATAGTTGCCGATGGTAATGATCGCCTTGCTTCGCGGAATGTCGCGGAGCGCGGCTGCCACGGAGCTCGCCCACCATTGTTGCGATGCGATCGGGCCGGCAGGCCCGTCATTCGAATGTTCGTCATAGGCCATCACGAACAGCTTGTCGGCAAGCGCGGAAAAACGCCTGAGATCCCATTGCTGATCTACCGGTACGGCCACGGTGATCAGCCAACCGTGCCGGGAGAAGCGCTGCCGAGCCTCTCGCAGTAGCTCCAGATAGTTCGCCTGGTCCGTGCGATCGAGCTGTTCCAAATCGAAGACCGCTCCGGCGGCGTGGTTTTCGAGGAGGAAGGCTTCGAGCCGGTCAAGCAGGCCTCGACGCTCCCGAGGACTGGCAAGAAGCCCCTTGATGCCCGCGCTGTCGACTTGGCCGTTCTGGAAATTTTGGATGACCGGAAGGATGAGCGGGCGATGTGCCGTGCTGTTCAGCAATGCCCGGCCGTTGCGGTCGGGCAGAACGTTAAGATGATGTGCCGGGCCCGTGACGGTCAGCCACACGGGAGCGAGCCAGTCGATCTCGTTGATGTGGCGCTGCAGCGAGGCGACGGAACTCGGGTCCCACGGCGCGTAGAATGCGACGTAAAGGCGCTTACTCATTGCCGTCGCAACCTCTGTCGCCTTTCGTGCGCCGACCTTTCGGACGCTCGGCGGCTGCGTCCCGAGCAAGCGCATGATGGCCAGATTCACGCGCTTGCTGGTGCGCGCGAGCAGGCTGGACTTGGGCGGCGGCTGTGGAATTCCGTGTTCCAGCGCGACCGGCAAGGGCTGCTGGGCGGGTACCACGCGGATCGTTGCGAATAGGGCCGCAACCGTCAGCAGGTTCAACAGGACGAACAATATGATCGCCAGCCTGAAGCGCTTCCGTCGGCGTCCCGTGGGATCGTAAAAGACCTGCCTGTCAGCCATCGGTCGGCCTCAAAAAGCCAAGCGCGCGAACGCCGTCAGCAACGTCGGAACGCCAACCGTTGCGGCGGCTAATGCTGTCGCACGGTTACCTGACCGCTTGCCACTGAGCGCGAGCTCCGCTGCGGCAAGGACGGATGCAAGCCCTGCCCCTGTCATCGTCCAGACGTGATATCGCATCCCCGTCGCCACTCCGAGGATCAAGTAACCGATACCATAGCAAAATGCGGACGCGGCAATCGCCGCTACGTCGCCGCATAGCTCGGCCGCGCGGGACAGAATCAGCACCGCAAAAGCGACGGCAATCCAAAAAATCGGCCATCCGAGGGGTGTCCGCGACGCGCCATTCGCAACGGCGTCGACGGAGCTCA
>JBKPJK010000485.1:0-7468 GCA_046730635.1 Pseudomonadota bacterium
GGTCAGATTATGTTCGTCGATGAGGAGGTTCCAGAAGGGCTCCGTACCGACACCATGATAAGGCGGAGACGGCGGGCCCGGAATTGGCAGGCAGGCCGCGGCCATTGCCGCGAGGGGAAGGGCAGCAAGCCTTTTCATGTGCAGAACAACCGCGCGCCGAAGGGGCAGTTCCCTCACCGCCAGCTTGCCTTGATCGCGAAGGCCATGACGGCGGCCGCGACCGCCGCGTTGAGACTGTCTGCCCGGCCGGCCATCGGGATTTTCACCAGGAGGTCGCACTCGGCTTCATAGTCGGCCGGCAATCCCTGTTGCTCGTTGCCGATCAGCACGAAGCATGGCTGCTGGTAGTCGCCATTGAGATAATCGCGTGTCGCCTTGAGGCTCGTACCCACCAGTTGCCCATTTTCTGAACGGAGCCACGACACGAACTCGGGCCACCGCGCGGTGGCGATATCCTGCGTGAAGATGGCTCCCATCGAGGCACGGACCGCCTCGACCGAGAAGGCATCCGCGCTGTCGTCGATCAGGATCAGCCCGCCCGCGCCCACGGCGTCGCCCGTTCTTAGGATGGTCCCGATATTGCCCGGGTCGCGAAGCGCCTGGGCCACGATCCACAGCGGCGCCTTGGACCGATCGAGCCGCTCGAGCGACGTCTCCGGCTGCCGGTAGGCGCCGAGTAGCATCTGCGGATTGTCCTTGCCGCTCATCTTGGAGAGGATTTCCGGACCGGTCTCGATCGCATCGCCGCCCGCCGCTTCGGTCGCGGCAATGATCTCCGCCGCCAGCGGATGCCCGGCGCCCTCGGCAGAGAATGCGACGATCTCCGGCAACCGGCCGCTGTCACGCGCTTCGGTTAGGATCCGCAGCCCTTCGGCCAGGAAAAGCCCTTCCGACCGACGCGCCTTCTTGTCGCGCAGCGATCGCAGCAGCTTCACCGTCGAGTTGGAAAAGGCCGTGACTTGGCGCGGCATTATTCTTCGCCGAAGCGGTCTTCGATCAGCTCGACCAGCTTTTGCAGCGCCTGCTCCGAATAGGGGCCCTCGCAATGGATGATGATCGAATCGCCCATCGCGGCGCCGAGCATCATCAGCCCCATGATCGACGTTCCGCACACCTTGTGGCCGTCCTTCTCGACGTCGATCTTGGCGTCGAGCGCGCTCGCCATGTTCACGAACTTGGCGCTCGCCCGGGCGTGCAGGCCCCGCTGGTTGGTGATTCGGACTTCGCGGCTGACCGCGTTCAAGCCGCTGCTTCCCCGAGGATTTCCGATGCGACGGAGATGTACTTGCGGCCGGCTTCTCGTGCTGCAGCCACTGCCGCATGGACCGGCATCACCTTGCGGGCGCCTTCGAGGCGGATGAGCATCGGCAAGTTCACGCCGGCGATCACCTCGATATTCTCGCTTTTCATCAAGCTGATGGCGAGGTTCGATGGTGTCCCTCCGAACAGGTCGGTGAGGATGATGACGCCCTGGCCCTGCTCGACCCGTCCGATCGCATCCGCAATGTCCTTGCGCCGCGCTTCCATGTCGTCGTCCGGTCCGATGCAGATCGGTTCGATCGCATCCTGAGGTCCGACCACATGTTCCATCGCCGTGACGAACTCGGCCGCCAGGCGGCCATGCGTCACCAGCACCAATCCGATCATTGACTCAACTGCCTTCGCTCTCGCTCTCCGCTGCGCGGGCCGGATGTCGTTCGCCAAAGTTTCGCTCAATCGTGTCGCTGGGCGGCGAGGCAAGGTCGCGGTGGCGCACGTTGGGACTGAAGCCCGCCTTACGCAACCGCTCCGCCATCTCGACGGCCGCAGCGACCGAGCGGTGGCGTCCTCCTGTGCATCCGAACGCAACGGTCACGTAACTTTTGTCCGCCGCCCAGTAGCGGGGAATCCAATCGATGAGAAGCGATTCGATACGGTCGAGAGCCTCGCCCCATTCCGGCTGTTCTCTGAGATAGTCCCGCACTGGCACGTCCTGACCCGTCAGCGGCCGAAGTTCGTCGACCCAGTGCGGATTCGGAACGAACCGAAGATCGAAGACCAGGTCCGCCGTTCGCGCGATTCCTCGGGAGAAGGCGAAGGAGGTGAGAGTGAGGACAGGCTGATCGGCACCTCCGCCGTAGCGAAGCTTCAATTGGTCTCGGAGCTCGGCGGGTTTGAGGTCGGTGGTGTCGAGCACACTGTCCGCGGCGCTTCGCAGCGGGAAGGTGAACCGCCGTTCGCGAGCGATTCCGTCTTCGGCCGGCCGGTCTGGAGCAAGCGGATGCACTCGCCTGGTCTCATCATAGCGGCGGAGAAGCTCTGCTTCCGAACAGTCCAGGTACAGAATTTCCGGCTGAACCTCCTCGATGGCGGGGATCAACTCCGGCAGTTGCGCGGGGTCGAAGCCTCGGCTGCGGACGTCCATCCCGACGGCTGCCGGGACCGTCCGGCACTCGACCTCGCCCTGGACGAACCGCTCGAGAAGATCCACCGGGAGGTTGTCGACGACATCCCAGCCCATGTCTTCGAGGGCATCGAGAACCGTCGACTTGCCCGCCCCGGACATGCCGGTGACGAGCAGCAGGCGCGGCAGGCGCCGCGCCCGATCGCTCAAAACCTGAGACCCATGCGGTCGAGGGCGAGCGCAACCTTGGATGGCGCGGAGGCGGTCATCGCGTCGATGCTGATCAGCGGAATGCGAACCCCAAGCAGCGGCCGCTCGCGGCTGTCGTCGGGGAGCCGCTGGATTTCGCTTGTGAGCTCCACGAGAAGCGCAACCGGAACGTCGCGCAAGGCGTCCATGTCGACGATCCCGATACCGCGGATCTCCAGCTTGCCGGCGATGTTGGGGGGCGCCGACGCGATCAGTCGGTCTCCTTCGCGTCGAATGGTCGTCTGATCGTCGCTGACCAGGGTGAATCCGCGGTCGAGCAGCCTCAGTGCAAGGTCGGATTTGCCGGCGCCGGAAGGACCCGCGATGACCACCGCACGACCCTCGGTTGCGACCGTGCTCGCGTGAAGCGTCTCAGCGGAAAGGCGAGCGCCCGCACCACCGCCCGCAGCTGGTGTGACAATGTTCATGCGCGGTCCGCCGCCGGAAGGCGGATAGTGAAGCGGGCGCCTGAAGGTGCGTCGTCGCGGTCGTGCACGTCAATTTCTCCATCATGTCCTTCGACAATCGCCCGGGCAATCGCAAGGCCCAGACCCGAATGTCGGCCGAATTCTTCCCCTTCCGGCCGTACTGAGTGGAAGCGGTTAAAGATTGCTTCCCTCGCTTCCTCGGGCACGCCAGGGCCTTCATCGTCGATGCGGATCCGGACTTCATCGCCGACCCGTGCCGCCGCGATCTCCACCAGTCCCCCGGACGGAGAGAAGCTCACTGCATTGTCGATAATATTGTTGATCGCCCGGGCGAGACGGTCGGGCTTGCCCATGACGGTCGCGGTATCCTTGCGGGGCCTCGCGAATGCGATTCGCGCATCGCCGGTTTCGCGGCGCGTCTCCCATGCATGGACGAGCTGTTCGATCAACGGACCGAGGTCGACCCGGTCGAAGGTCGCCCGCGCAAGCTCTGCGTCGGTCCGAGCAGCTTCGCTGATGTCGTTGATCAGCCTATCGAGACGGCGAACGTCCTCTCGCGCGATATCCATCAAGCGATGTCGAAGCTCGGCGTCTTCGACGCGGTCGAGGCCATCGACCGCCGAACGCAATGAGGCCAGTGGGTTCTTGAGCTCATGGGTCACATCGGCGGCGAAGGCTTCCATATTGTCGATCCGCTGCCTGAGCGACTGGCTCATGTCCGACACCGCTCGTGCGAGCAGTCCGATCTCGTCGTTCCGCGAGGGCAGGCGCGGCACCTTCACTTCCCGCGATCGCCCAAGACGCACCCGGTGAGCAGCAAGCGCCAGTCGGCGGAGGGGACGAACGATCGTTCTCGCGAGGAAAGTCGACAGGAGGATCGAGAGAAGGACTACTCCGACCATCGCAATCACGATGCCGGCGCGTTGGCGGCGCACGGCCCGAGTGAAGCTGCGGTCGTTGTTGGTGGCCATCAGCACGCCGCCCTTGAGCGGAACTGCGGCGGTGATAATCGGCGTCAGGTCCGGAGCATTCCTGACTTCGGTCGCCGGCCTTCCCCTCTGCAGGGCGCGGACGGCCTCTGGCCACGCCTGCATCCGGTCGACGGCCGGCTCCTCATAGTCATCGAGCTGCTTCGCGCCCGTTATCCAATTGAACCCGCGGTCGAGCGCGCGGGCGACGTCCTTGGTCCACTTCTGCGTCTTCGGGTCGGTGAGCTCGAAGGTCGGTCCCGTAAGCGACCAGCTGTCGATCAACAGCTGCCCGTCCGCGCCGTAGAGCCGGAGGCGATCCGTATTCGTCTTCGATACGGTCGCAAGAAGCGCAGGCCATTCGTTACGCGACACGTGCGCCAAAGCGGCCGCTGCAGTCGCCGTTTCGATCCGCGTTTGCTGCGTGCGTTCCTTGCTCAGCCGGTTGCGAAAAACGTCGAGATAGACCGTGCAGAGGACGACCAGGACGACGGTGATCAGGTTGAGCGCAAGAATGCGGTAGCCCAGCGTCCAGCGCCCCGACCAGCTCAGCGCCAGGTCGGCCTCCTCATTGTTCGTCGAATCGGTATCCGACGCCATAGAGGGTGTCGATTGCATCGAATTCGGGATCTTGGGCGCGGAACTTCCGTCGGATGCGCTTGATGTGGCTGTCGATGGTGCGGTCGTCGACATAGACGTCGTCATTATAAGCGATATCGAGCAGCTGATTGCGAGTCTTCACGACGCCGGGACGTTGGGCAAGCGCTTCGAGGATCAGGAACTCGGTGACGGTCAGGCTGACTTCCTTGCCGTCCCACCGGACCTTGTGCCGGGCCGGGTCCATTTCGAGACGCCCTCGCTCGAGCAGGGGAAGCTCCGGTTCCTGCTGTTCGGCGGTGGCTTCCCCGCGGGCCAGTTGCTGGCGCCTCAGAATCGCCCGGATGCGGGCGATCAGCAGCCGAAGCGAAAAAGGCTTCGAGATATAATCGTCGGCGCCCATCGCCAGGCCGAGCGCCTCGTCCAGCTCATCGTCCTTCGAAGTGAGGAAGATCACCGGAATCGAGCTGAACTCGCGAACTCGGCGCAGGAGTTCCATGCCATCCATGCCGGGCATCTTTATGTCGAAGACGCCAAGGTCCGGGGCGTTGTCGGAGATTGCCTTCAGAGCCAGTGCAGGATCGGAATAGACCCGCGTGACGAAGCCCTCCTGCTGGAGTGCAATGGACACCGAAGTCAGGATGTTACGGTCGTCGTCGACCAGCGCGATCACCTGGCTCATTTGCCTCTTGCTTGTGCCCCAGCCGGTTGACGAGCGGCCGGATTAACTATCGTCTCCCAGTGAGACAAGCGCGCCCCGTTCTTTTGACCCCGCAGGCGTTTCATGCGTATAGGCCTCAAGTATTGCGGCGGCACCCCTTAGACGGTCGCCGCCGCATTCGAGTATTTGAGAAAGGTGTTTGCGAAAGTGACTGACCGCGTCCCCAGCAGTGGGCTTGAAGCGCAGGGTATTGCGACCGGCGCTGAAATCTTCTGGAACCTGACGACCGCTCCGTTGGTCGAGCATGCGGTCCGTCGCGGCGAGGGCCTCCTCGCGAAGGACGGTCCGTTGGTTGTGCGCACCGGCAAGCACACCGGCCGCAGCGCCCAGGACAAGTTCACCGTCAAGGACGAGCTCACCGAGAACGTCATCTGGTGGAACAACGGCAACAAGCCGATGGAACCGGCTGCGTTCGATCGCCTCTACGACGATTTCATGCTGGCGCTCGCCGACAAGGACACGCTCTATGTCGCCGACCTGTACGGCGGATCCCAGCCCGAGCACCGCGTGAAGGTGCGCGTGATCAACGAATTCGCGTGGCACAACCTCTTCATCCGGACGCTTCTCGTGCGTCCGGAAACGGAAGAGCTGACGAATTTCGCGCCCGAGTTCACGATCATCGACCTGCCGAGCTTCCGGGCGGACCCGGAGCGGCATGGCTGCCGCACCGAGACCGTCGTCGCGGTGAATTTCTCGAAGAAGGTCATCCTGATCGGCGGGACGTCCTACGCAGGCGAGATGAAGAAATCGGTCTTTGGTCTGCTCAACTTCATCCTTCCGCCGCAGGGGATCATGCCGATGCACTGCTCGGCCAACATCGGCCCCAAGGGCGACACGGCGATCTTCTTCGGTCTCAGCGGCACGGGCAAGACCACGCTATCGGCCGATCCTAACCGCACGCTTATCGGGGATGACGAGCATGGCTGGTCGGACACAGCGGTCTTCAATTTCGAGGGCGGCTGCTACGCCAAGATGATCCGCCTTTCCGCCGAGTCCGAGCCGGAAATCTATGCGACCACCAAGCGCTTCGGAACGGTGCTCGAGAATGTCGTGATCGATATGGAAACGCGCGAGCTCGACCTCGACGATGCGACCTTCGCGGAGAACAGCCGCGGCGCCTATCCGATCGATTTCATCCCGAATTCGTCGGAAGCGAACATGGGTCCGCTGCCGAAGAACGTGGTCATGCTCACCGCCGATGCGTTCGGCGTGCTTCCGCCGATCGCGAAGCTGACGCCGGACCAGGCCATGTACCACTTCCTGTCGGGCTATACCGCCAAGGTGGCCGGCACGGAGATCGGCGTGACCGAGCCCCAGGCGACCTTCTCGACCTGCTTCGGCGCGCCCTTCATGCCACGTCATCCGTCGATCTATGGCAATCTGCTCAAGGAGCGCATCGCCAAGGGTGGAGTCGATTGCTGGCTGGTCAACACCGGCTGGACGGGCGGCAAGTACGGCGTAGGCCAGCGCATGCCGATCAAAGAGACGCGCGCTCTCCTCAACGCCGCGCTCGACGGCAGCCTGAAGAACGTGGAGTTCCGCAAGGACCCGAACTTCGGCTTCGAAGTGCCGGTGTCGGTCCCGGGCGTCGACTCGTCGATCCTCGATCCGCGGAGCACTTGGTCCAACCCCGCCGAATATGACGCGATGGCCGCGAAGCTCGTCGATCTCTTCGTCGAGAACTTCGCGCAGTTCGCCGATCAGGTGGACGAGGGAGTCCGGCAAGCGGCGCCGAGGCACGCGCAACAACAAGCGCAACAAAGCCAGACGCAACCCACCGCTGCTTAAGGCCCGGTCGCCGATCGGGCCCCCCGAAGGACCCGATCGATGACTGAATATAGACCGCGATTTTTCCATTCCGACGCCGAGATCGAGCATCTCGGCGAAGGGCTCCTCGCGCGCACCCTGAAGCGCGAGGAGTGGACCCACGAAGCTCACCTCGCCGCGACCACCTACCTGCTGCTGCGGCGGCCTGACGTGGATCTCGACACGGAGCTTCCGGGGATCATCCGCCGCTTCAACGAAAGCGTCGGCGGCGTGAACAGCGACGCCGAAGGCTACCACGAGACGATCACCGGTGCGTTCCTCCATGGCGTTCGGCTCTTTCTTGCGGAGGCGGATC
>JBKPJK010000486.1:0-2148 GCA_046730635.1 Pseudomonadota bacterium
GACGCGCACCTTCGGCGTGACGCCGGAGGGCGGATTTCGCATGGGCAATCCCAGGGCGAAGGTCGCGATCGTCGAATATGCGTCGCTCACCTGCCCGCACTGCAGGCACTTTGCCGAGACGGCGATGAAGCCGTTGCTCGACCAATATGTGCGGACCGGCAGAGCGAGCTACGAATATCGCTCGTTCATCCTCAACGGCGTCGATCTTGCGGCGACGCTGGTGTCGCGCTGCAACGGGCCGTCTCACTTCTTCCCGATGGCGGAGCAGCTCTACGCGACGCAGCCGGAATGGGCCGCGAGGACCGGTGAGCTTTCCAAAGCCGAGCAGGACCAGATCGGCGCGCTTCCGCAGGGTCAGATGATGCTCGCGATCGCGAAGGTGAGCGGCCTTCTGCCGATCGCGGCTTCGCATGGCATTCCCTCGGCCAAGGCTGAGCTTTGCCTCAAGGACGAGAAAGCCGCGATGGGCCTCGTCCAAATGGAAAAGGCGGCGACCGACCGCGGCGTGCGCGGGACCCCGACGTTCTTCGTCAATGGCAAACAGGTCGCAGCCTATGATTGGCCCTCGCTCGAGCCGTTCCTGAAAGAGGCCGGGGGCTGATATGCGCTGCGGGGGAGGCACAGCTTGCGCATCCGGCGGCTGAAGCTCAGCGGCTTCAAGAGCTTCGTCGAGCCGGCAGAGCTTCGGATCGAGCCGGGTCTGACGGGCGTGGTCGGTCCCAACGGCTGCGGCAAGTCGAACCTCCTCGAAGCGATCCGCTGGGCGATGGGGGAGTCCAGCCCCAAATCATTGCGCGGCGGCGGGATGGACGATGTCATCTTCGCCGGAACCGCAACTCGTCCGCCGCGCGATTTCGCCGAAGTTTCGATCCTGCTCGAACGCGATGTGGGCGACGAGGAAGGCAGGGCGGAAAGCGAAGTAACCCGCCGCATCGAGCGGGGCGCGGGATCGGCGTATCGGATCGACGGCCGCGACGTTCGTGCCAAGGACGTGTCCCTGCTCTTCGCCGACGCGGCGACGGGAGCCCATTCGCCGGCGCTGGTAAGCCAGGGCAAGATCGGGGCAGTCATTTCCGCCAAGCCGGTCGAGCGGCGGCTGCTGCTGGAAGAAGCTGCTGGCATCTCCGGTCTTCACGCACGGCGAAAGGACGCTGAGCAAAAGCTACGGGCGACGGAAGCCAACCTGGCGCGATTGGCCGAAATCCTCGGCGATCAGGAGCAGCGCGCCGCCCAACTTCGCCGTCAGGCCCGCGCGGCGGAGCGCTATCGCAAGCTGACCAGCGAAATCCGCACCGTCGAAGCCAAGCTGCTGCACGCACGCTGGGTCGAGGCCGAACGGACTGCGGAAGCGGCGCTGGCGGAAGCGCGCGCCGCCGAGGCGGAAGTCGCCGCGATCCAAACGGCGATCGCCGAGGCACAGGCTGCGCAGGAGCGCGCCAACGCCGCATTGACGGAGCGGCGCAACGCCCTCGCCGAGCTTCGCGACCAGGCCCATGAGTTCGCGCACCAGCTCGCGGCCGCGCGCGCCAGGCGCGACACGGTCGCGCGTCGTTTGGCGGAGCTGGACCGGCTCGATGCCGCGCTGGCATCCGACGTTGCGCGTGAAGAGGCGCTGCAGAGCGACGCTGGTCGCGCGATCGCGCAGCTCGATCAGGAACGCGCCGCGATCGAGCAGCGGTTGCAGGATTCGGAGGCAAGATCCGCTCGCATTGCAACGGAGCTCAGCGCCGCGGAGACCGCTTCGCGCGAAGCGGAAGCCGCGCTTGCCGAGCTCCTGGCGCGCCAGGCTGCGATGCGTGCGGAGCGAAGAGTCGCGGAGGCGGCGCTCGACGCGGCCCGCGCCCAACTTGGCCGGACGGAGCAGGAACTGGCCAAGTTGTCGCAACAGCTGGGCGCGCTCGGCGATGGAAGCGAGCAACATCGCGCTCGGCAAGAAGCCGACACGAGGGCGGAGTCGGCCGCTGCAGCGCTTGCGGCCGCCGAAGCCTCACGTGTCGAAGCGGAACAAGGCCGCGCTGCAGCGGCGGAGCGCCGCGACAGTGCCGAGAGTGAGTTGGCATCCGCCCGCGCGGCACTTTCCGCAGCGAAGTCGGAGCACGACGCACTGGCCCGCGCGCTCGAGCATGGCGGAGGCTCGGCGATCACGAG
>JBKPJK010000487.1:0-12067 GCA_046730635.1 Pseudomonadota bacterium
GAACAAGCTCATCCTTTCGGGTGCCGCGGCATTGGGGTTGGTGGCTGCGCCCGCCTCGGCCCAGCTTCTAGGCGGAGTGACCGGCGCCGTGAATGGTGCGGTCAACGGAACGCTCGGCGGCAACCTCGGCGGCGGCCTCGATGGCCTTGGCAACGTGGGCGGAACGCTGAGCGGCGTCGGCAACGCTGCCGGCAATCTTTCGGGCGGCCTGAGCGGCCCAGCATCGATCACCAACAGCGTCAGCGGCATTGCTACGAGTTCGGCGAATGCGTCGGGCAGCCATTCCGTCGACACGCGGAACGGGTCCGCGGGCGGCAATGTCGGGCTCGCCGGCACCGTGACGAGCGCCGTCAATTCGGTCAGCAACGCGACTGCGGTCGGCAACACGCTGGGAACGAACGGAACGGCTTCGGGCAGCGCATCGGCCAGCAAGAACGTCGGCTTCGGCGTGCAGGGCGTGGGCACCAACCAGGTCGGCGCACTCGCCGGTCAGCTTGCCGGAAGCGCTACGGCGGCCGGCAACGCCGCTGTGGCGTCCGCCAGCGGTCTCGCCGACGAGGCGTCGCTAAGTGCCATTGGAAACGGCTCGGCCAGCGGCTCGGCATCGGCCCAAGGCCAGGCGAACGCCAGTCAGGAGCGCAAGGACCGCCGCTGACATCACCCGCCCCCACACTCCCGGGGCGAACCAGCCCGCCGCCCTCCTCGAGGCGGCGGGCTGTGCTTATCTCGGCCCGGAACGTTCGAACGCCTGTCCCACTTATCCACAATCCATGCTGCGCTGCGGCTTTTGCAGCGCAACAATAGCTTGTCAGGGGAGCAAACGCCCGCCACATCTGTTGTCTGCGGGACCGAAAGATGAGGTTTGATGCTTTACGACGCCTATGAGGTCCAGCGCTCCTTTCTCGCAGGTGCGAGCAAGCTAGCCGGGCTCGGAGCCGGCTGGCTCAATAATCCTTCCAATCCGTGGGGTTACAGCTCGATGAGCCCGCTAGTCGCGGCGAGCCTCGAGGTGTTCGCGCATGCGACCGCTCCGCACGGCAAGCCCGAGTTCGGGATCGAGACCGTCCACGTCAGGCGCAAGGACGTTGTGGTTCACGAAGAGATCCTGCTCCGCAAGCCGTTCGGCCAGCTCAAGCATTTCTACCGCGAGGGCGTGGACACGGGGCCGAGCCTTATGATCGTGGCGCCAATGTCCGGCCACTATGCGACGCTTCTGCGCGGCACGGTCCAGCGCCTGCTGCCGAGTTTCGACGTCTACATCACCGACTGGCGCGACGCGAAGTGCGTGCCCTTGTCGGAGGGTGGCTTCGACCTCGACGATTATGTCGATTACTTGATCGAGTTCCTTGAGCTCATCGGCGAGAAGACCGGCGAGCGGCCGCACATGCTCGCGGTTTGCCAGCCCGCAGTCCCAGCCTTCGCAGCGACCGCGCTGATGAACGAGGACAGGAACAAGTGGCGGCCGAAGAGCCTGACCATGATGGGCGGCCCGATCGATACGCGCAAAGCGCCCACCGCAGTCAACACGCTCGCAACCGACCGCCCCTTCGGCTGGTTCGAGAAGAACGTCATTGCGACGGTGCCGATGATCTACCCGGGCGCAGGCCGGAAGGTTTATCCGGGCTTCCTGCAGCTTGCGGGCTTCATGACGATGAACCTCGGCTCGCACCTCATCAGCCATTGGGAGATGTTCAAGCATCTCGTGGTCGGCGACGAGGAGAGCGCTGCGGCTACGCAGAGCTTCTACGACGAATATCGCTCGGTCTGCGACATGGCAGCGGAGTTCTACCTGCAGACGGTCGACGTCGTGTTCCAGAAGCATCTGCTTCCCAAGGGTGAGATGGAACATCGCGGACGCCTGGTCCGCCCCGATGCGATCCGCGACACGGCG
Source organism: Pseudomonadota bacterium (assembly GCA_046730635.1). GTDB lineage: Bacteria > Pseudomonadota > Alphaproteobacteria > Sphingomonadales > Sphingomonadaceae > Sphingomicrobium. The sequence goes on from JBKPJK010000487.1 coordinate 1,892, forward strand.
CTGCTCGCGATCGAGGGGGAGCGCGACGACATCTCCGGGATCGGCCAGACCAAGGCCGCGCTCGACATCGCGACCAAGCTGCCGAAAGCCGACAAGCAATATTTCATGGCCAAGGACGTCGGTCATTACGGCATCTTCAACGGCCGGAAGTGGCGCGAGAACATTGCTCCCGTGGTCGAGAAGTTCATCCACGCGCATGAGTGATCGCGCTCCTGCGAAGGCAGGAGCCTAGATTTTTTCAGTGGGGCTGGGTTCCTGCCCAGGCAGGAACGCAACTCCTTGAAATCAGGGTTAAACCAACCATCTCCGGACTAGTGTTCCAACTAGCGAAAGGAGGTGGTCTGATGTCTCATTGTCAAATGCCGAACGGGGCTCTGGTGAGCGCAGCCTCCGCGGAGGTTTCCGCTTAACGTCAGGCCGCTTCAGGCTGGACAATGGAAAGGCCGTTCGGGGAAGCCCGGGCGGCCTTTCGTTCGTCTCAGGCCTTCCTCATCTTCACGCCGCCGAGCATGGTCAGGGCAACGACGCTGCTCAGCCCGGCCACGATCGCCGATGCAACCATGGCGAAATGAAAGCCGGCGAACAGCTGATCGCCCTCGCTCGACAGCACCGCGCCGAGCAAAGCCGTCGCGATGAGGCCCCCAGTACGAGCGACCGCGCTGTTGAAGCCGGAAGCCATGGCGACATGCTCTTCCTCGACCGATCCGAGGACGGAGGAGGTGAGGGGCGCGACGGCGATGGTCATTCCGGTCGCCATGATCAGGATCATCGGAAAGGCGCCCGTCCAGTAACTGCGGCCGGGCGTGACCAGCCAGGCGAGCAGCATGCCGAGTGCAACCACGGTCGGCCCAACCGTCAACGGGATGCGCGGCCCCAGGCGGGCTGCGAGGCTGCCCATCGTGGGCGAGATCGAGGTCATCAGGATCGGCAATGGAAGCATCGCGAGTCCCGCCCGTACGGGCGTGTAACCGCCGCTCGTGATCAGCACATAGGGGATCAACAGCATTGCCGCGGCGAACGCTCCGTAGAGCAGGAACGTGAGGAGGTTGAGGCCGGTGAAGCAGCGTCCGGCGAAGAGAGCGAGCGGCATCATCGCCCGGCCGCCGCGTCGATGCTCGTTCCACAGGAAGCCGGCGAAGGTCACGACACCGATGCCGAGAGCGGCCGCAGCTTCGCCGTCGAAGTGACGTGTCGCCGACCAAAGCGTCAGCGCGTAGGTGAGGCCTCCGAGGCCCACGGTCGCGAGGAGAGCGCCGCCATAATCCGTCCGGCCGGCGCCGGTCTCGCGGCTCTCCGCGACAAAGCGCCCGGCGATCAGGATCGCGCCCAGGGCGAGCGGCAGGTTGATGTAGAAGATCGCCGGCCAGCCGACCGTGCCGACCAGCCAGCCGCCGATCAGCGGGGCAATGGCTGCAGCCGCAGCTCCAGCAGCGGCCCAGATGCCGACGGCGCGTCCGCGCTTCTCCCCCTGGAACGCGGCGTTGAGCAGCGCGAGGCTGTTGGGCAGTAGGAGTGCCGCGCCGATTCCCTGCGCCGCCCGCGCTCCGAGGAGGAGAGGAAGGCTCGGTGCCAGCGCGCAGACCAGCGACGTGATCGCAAAGACGCTCGTCCCGATAAGCAGTAGACGCTTGCGCCCGAAATGGTCGCCGAGTGCGCCGCCCAGCAGAAGCAGCGCCGACAGCGGCAGCAGGTAAGCGTTGACGACCCACTGCACTTCCTGCGCCCCCGCTCCATAACTCTGGCGGATCGCTGGAAGCGCGACGCTGAGGACCGAGCCTTCGACAAAGGACAGGCTCGACGCGAGGACGCAGGCGACGAGGGTCCAGCGCGGATCGGACCGCGTGCCGCTTCGCACGCTGGCGTCGCGCGGACTCAATCGACGCGTTCGCCGATCGCGACCTCGACCATCTTGCGCCACATGTCAGGGTCGCCCGCAGCCGCCATCTCTCCATCCGGCTCGCGCATCGTATGAAGCACGGCCAGCGCCTGGTTCATATGCTCCCGCCAGGCGAGGTCGATCTTCTCGCCGGCCGATGGGTCGCTGCCTTCCGCATTGCTGCTCAGCGCGGCCCCCGCCAGCACCCGGGCGATGCGTTCGACGAGCGGTGTTTCAGAAACGGGCATGTGCGTTGCTCCCTCTTTGCCGCTCTCAACCCGCCTGCGGCCGTTTGGGTTCAAGGAGCCGCTTCAACATCCGCCGCGCCGAAAGCACAAGCCAGATCGACAGGATGACGAGGATCAGCGCAATCAGCGCCGACGCGATCGGGTTCGCGATCGCCAGACCGAGCAGGCCGGCAGTCGCGACGTCCTCGCCGGTCGAAACGATGATATTGGAGAAAGGTTCGGGACTGGCGTTGACCATCGCCCTCGCGCCGGCCTTGCCGGCATGCGCGAGCAGAGCCGCGCCCCCGCCGAGCAGGAAGCTTCCGACCTGCCATGCCGGGTCTCCGCCATCGATGATCGCCATCGAAAGCAGCGCTCCGCCGACCGGCCGCACGAACGAATGGATCGCGTCCCACAGGCTGTCGATCCAGGCCACCTTGTCGGCAAAGAACTCGGCGACGGTGCCCACCCCAGCAATTCCAATGATCCAATTGTTCGCGAGAATGTCGAGCGCGTGCAGTTGCTGCGGAAGCGCGACCCAGCCGAACTTCATCGCCAGGCCAACGGCGAACGTGACCAGATAGAGCCGCCACCCGGCGAGCAGGCTGACCGTCGAGGCCAGCGCGATCAGTTCGACCGCCGACACTTATTCGTCGGTCGCTTGAGGAAGGCCCGCGATCTTGCGCGCTGCGTGGACCAGCTCGACCGGCAGCATCGCGACGATCGTGCTGTTATGCTCGACGCCGATCTCGCTCAGCGTTTGAAGACGCCTGAGCTCGAGTGCGCCGGGACCGGTATGGATGGTCTTCGCCGCCTCCGCCAGCTTGGCCGCGGCCTGCTCCTCGCCTTCCGCGCGAATGATGCGCGCGCGTTTCTCGCGGATCGCTTCGGCTTCTTTGGCGATCGCTCGCTGCATCTGCTCGGGGATGTCGACGTCCTTGATCTCCACCGAGTCGATCTCGACGCCCCATTTGAGCGAAGCGTCGCGAAGTAGTTGCTGCAGGCGGTGATTGATGGACGCGCGATCCTTCAGCATCAGGTCGAGCTCGCTCTGGCCGATCGCGTCGCGCAAGGCGGTCTCGGCAGCCTGGACGGTCGCCGCCTTCCAATCCTCGACCGAGGTCACGACCTGAACCGGCGATTCGGCGCGGAACCACAGCACGGCGTTGACCCGGACGGCCACGCCGTCGCGCGTGATCGTCTCCTGCGTTTCTAGTTGGTAAGTGATGATGCGCTGGTCGACGCGGACGACCCGGTCGACGAACGGGATCATGCCGTACCATCCGGGTCCCTTGGTGGGGCCGAGGCGACCCAGGCGGAACAGCACGCCGCGCTGATATTCCTGATTGATGCCGAAGCTCTTGAGCGACAGCACCACCAGCAGGACGACAACGAAAACCAGAAACCCGGACAAGAACGCCATCGATTCGCCTCCCGAGTGGGACGGCAACGATTATAGCACTTCGAACAGCCCCGCTGCCCCCATGCCGCCGCCGACGCACATCGTGACGACGACGTATTTCGCGCCGCGGCGCCTGCCTTCGATCAGCGCGTGGCCCGTGAGACGTGCCCCCGACATGCCATAGGGATGGCCGATCGAGATCGCTCCGCCGTTGACGTTCAGCAGCTCGTCGGGAATGCCGAGCTTGTCCTGGCAATAGAGCACCTGCACGGCGAACGCTTCGTTGAGCTCCCACAGGCCGATGTCGTCCATGGTCAGGCCGAAACGCTTGAGCAGCTTGGGAACCGCGAAGACCGGTCCGATACCCATCTCGTCGGGCTCGGTGCCCGCAACGGCCATGCCCATGTAGCGACCGAGCGGCTGAAGCCCCCGCTGCGTCGCGAGGTCGCTGCTCATGACGACGCAGACCGACGCACCGTCACTCAATTGGCTGGCGTTGCCGGCAGTGATGATCTTCTCCGCTCCGCGCACGGGCTCGAGCTTGGCCAGGCCTTCCAAAGTCGTCTCCGGCCGGTTGCCCTCGTCCTTGGTGAGCGTAACCTCCTGCATGGAGATCTCACCGGTCTCCTTGTTCTTGACTCCCATCTTGGCAGTGACCGGGATGATCTCGTCGTCGAACTTGCCCTCGGCCTGCGCCTTGGCGGTGCGCTGCTGGGATCGGAGCGCATATTCGTCGCAGCGCTCGCGGCTGATGTCGTAGCGCGCGCCGACGACCTCCGCCGTATCGATCATCGGCATGTAGACGCCGTTGTGCATGCTCAGCAGCTCCGGATCCGGGCCGAGCCGCATCTCGCCGGTCTGGACCAGGCTGATGCTTTCGACGCCGCCGGCGACGACGACGTCCATGCGATCGACGATTACCTGCTTGGCGGCCGTCGCGATCGACATCAGGCCCGAGGCGCACTGGCGGTCGATCGACATACCGGCCACCGTGACGGGCAGGCCGGCTCGAAGAGCTGCGGTGCGGCCGATCGTCGTTTGAACGCCCTGCTGCAGCGCCGCGCCCATGATCACGTCGTCGACTTCGGCCGGATCGACCTTGGCGCGCTCGATCGCAGCGCGGATCGGATGCGCGGCCAGCGTCGGCGACGGGGTGGCATTGAAGGCCCCGCGATAAGCCCGGCCGATCCCGGTCCGGGCGGTGGAAACGATCACGGCATCGCGAGCCATCAGATTCTCCTCAGGTGATAATCAGTCCGAGCCACACGGCGGTGAGCGCGGGCTTGTCCTCATCCTCGATCTCGACCGTCACGTTGTGGCGCATCAGCCATTGCCCCGCCGCTTTCTCGTCGACCGAGTCAAGCGAGAAGCGGCCGCGCACGCGCTTCCCCGACTTGACCGGCGCAAGGAAGCGGACACGGTCGAACCCATAATTGAGCGCCATCTTGACGCCGTTCGGAACGAGCATCGTCTCCGCCGCCATGCGGGACAGAAGCGAGAGCGTCAGAAACCCGTGCGCGATCGTTCCGCCGAACGGCGTCTGGGCCGCCGTGGCAGGATCGACGTGGATGAACTGGCGGTCCTCCGTGGCATCGGCGAACGCATCGATCCGCTCCTGGTCGACGAGCAGCCAGGGCGAAACGCCGATTTCGTTCCCGTTCTGCGCGCGAATGTCGTCGAGGCTGGCGAAAGGCATGCGCCGCTATTTGCAGTGGTGTGAATAAGGGCGCAAGCGGCGATCAGAACGGAAGCGGCGCAGTCGGCTGATCCGACGCGCGAACCAGCTGAAGCTTGCCGGAGCCGAGCTTCTCGACGAGGGCACGAAGAACCGCCGAGCGGTTCGCCGCCATCACGTCATTGTCGCGCGTCCTGTCGTCGTAGACGAGGTCGTAGGTCAGCGCTCCGCCGCCCGCTCCCGCGAGCGCGCAACGGACGAGCTCACAGCCCTTTTGCGCGGAGACGGCAGCCTCAGCTGCTCCCGTGACGGTGTCGATCGCCTTGGGCGATGCGTCCCCTCCGACGGCCAGGTACAGGGTGATCCGCCGTGCCTTCGCCTGGGCGAGGTTGTGGATCTCGCGCTCGAGCAGCTTGGTGTTGGCCATGATCAGCTGCTCGCCGGTGACCGAGCGCAGCCGCGTCGTCTTGAGGCCGATGCGCTCGACCGTCCCGGTGCTCTGGTCGTAGCGGATTGTGTCGCCTTTCTTGAAAGGCTTGTCGAACAGGATCGAAAGCGCCGCGAATAGGTCCGAGAAGATGCCCTGGGCCGCCAGCCCGATCGCGATGCCGCCGATCCCGAGCCCGGCGACCAGCGCGGTGACGTTCACGCCGAGATTGTCGAGGATCAGGATGCCGGCAATCGCGAACAGGGCGACGCTGACCAGCACGCGGATGATCGCCATCGCACTGGCCAGCGAGCTCGATCCCTTCTCGTCGGCGACGCGGCGGCCGATGAGCCCGAGGACCAGTTCGCGGACCCAGATCGCGCCCTGCAAGGCGAAGACGACGGTGAAGAAGATGTCGATGAGGTGTGCGACCCGACGGGGCATCGCAGTGTAGGTCGCGAGGACGTCCGCCGCGGTTGCGACCATGAACCACAGGCTGGTCTTCGCCAGCACGCGTCCCACCACGCTCCGCCAGTCGGTCGCCAGCGGATCCCGTGCGACGATCCGCTGCCCGTAGGTCCGAAGCAGAAGCATGATCGCGACGAGGACGAGCCCGATAATCAGACCGAGCAGGAGCCCGTCACGGTTTTGCGCGAACCAGCCGAAGATGTGATTGAGGCTCATCGCTCCGGTTCTGGCGACGGGAACAGGCGCAATCAAGCTGAGGCTTGCTTCACCTCTTCGCCAGTCGGCTTGCGCCGCCGCACGCGCTTGCCGCTCCGCGCCAGGAATTCGAGCAAGCCGACCTCCGCGCTCGAAAGCCGCTTGCGCCCGCGCGGACGCTCCAATCCGTTCAAGGGATCGCGGGGGCTTTCCTTGACCGCATCGAGCAACTTCGGATGCACGTACGACTTGCGGCTGATCGCCGGCGTGTTGCCGAGCGCCTCGGCAACGGGTTCGACCACCGTCTTTACGGTGATACGGGCGTCCTCCGCCTTCTTCAGCATCTGCTCGAGCGCAATGACGCTCGCGCTCCAGGTGCGAAAATGCTTGGCAGTGAAATCTCCGCCGGTTGCAGTCTTGATGTACTCGTTCACGTCGCCCGAGCTGACGGGCTTCGGCTCACCGTCGCCGTTCACATATTGAAACAGCATCTGGCCTGGCAGCTCCTGGCAGCGCTTGCAGATGCGCTTCAGGTTCGTGTCGCTGATCTTCACTTCGTGGACGATGCCGTGCTTGCCGGCAAAGCGCATCATCAGGCCGTGACCGGTGCGGCGCAGATGCCTCGTTCTCAGGGTCGTCGCACCATAGCTCTTGTTCGCCCTCGCATATTGTTCGTTGCCGATCCGGATGTGCTCGGTGTCGAGCAGCCGGACGACGGCCGCGAGGACGGCCTCGCGGGAGAGCTCGCGCTTTCTCAGGTCCTGCTCGACCCGGCGCCTCAGCCTGGGGAGTGCCTTCCCGAACTCGAGCAGGCCCTCGTACTTCACGCTTTCGCGCTTTGCGCGGAAGTCGGCGTGATAGCGATATTGCTTGCGCCCGCGCGCATCGACGCCGGTCGCCTGAAGGTGCCCGTTCGGATCGGCGCAGAACCAGGCGTTTTCGTAAGCGGGCGGAAGGCCCACGGCATTCAGCCGGTCGATTTCGTCGCGATCCGTGATCCGATTGCCCTCGGAATCGAAATAGGCCCAGTAGCGGCCTTGGCGCTTGCGCGTGATGCCTGGTTCGCCGTCGCTGCTATGTCGAAGCATTTTCGGGGCCAGCTGGTTTTACTCGAATCATAGACCGGCATAAGCGCTGGCCATGCGGGTGGGTTCCTGAAGCGGCCAATGGAGATGACCGATGCCGACCATAGCTGAATCCAGAATCCTGATCGTCGCGACCGATGGCTTCGAGGAATGGGAGTTGTTCGGTCCGCGCGAGATCCTTCAGAAACGCGGCGCCGAGGTGGTGCTCGCTTCGCCCAAGCGCGACCCGATCCAGGCGACCGTGCACGACGATCCGGGCAAGACGATCCGCCCTGATCTCACCGTCGATGAAGCGCTAGCCGACGATTTCGATGCACTGATCCTGCCCGGAGGCGTCCGCAATCCAGATCACCTGCGGACCAACATGCGCGTCATCCAGCTGATCAAGGACTTTGCCGAGCAAGGGAAGCCGGTCGGCGCGATCTGCCACGGCCCGTGGCTCCTCGTCGAGGCAGACCTGCTTCGAGGCCGCACGGCGACGAGCTGGCCGTCGATCCGCACCGACCTGCGCAATGCCGGGGCCAACGTTGTGGATGAGGCTGCGGTGACCGACGGCAACATTGTCACCAGCCGCAATCCGCAGGACGTCGAGGAATTTACGAACGCTCTGATCGACCTGGTCGAGGACGCTCCCGAAGTCAGCGAAATTCGTGCGCCGAAAGAGGTACCCGTCTAACCGACTGGCAAGGATTGGCTGCTATCCGCCGCTTCATGCGCGGCGGAAAGCACGAACGGATTGAGAAGCTCGTGGATTTTGGAGCGGCGGCAGTCTTCACCGCTGCCGTTTGCGGGAGCCTGTTCGCTCTTCTGCGAAGCGTCGTCGCCGAGCCGTATCTTGCAGCCGGAACTGCGTCCTCTGCTGCCGTGACCTTCTTGTTCGCCTTCCGCCTGCTCCAACGGATCGGCGCCAACTCGCCAGATTTCGCACTGAGAACCTTCGAGCTTCCGGGGTTCGGCTTCGATGAAATGGAAGAGTTGCTCCTAACGGAGCAGGTCGAGCTCCTGCTTACGGACGCCGACCGTGTGCGGCCTCGGCGCTCTCCTGAAGAAGAGCTGGTGTTGAGCGATATCCTCGCCAAGCTCGGCCCCGACTCCCGCGTCGTTCGTCTCTTCGACCCCGCTGCGATGCCGACGCCCGCGCAGCTCAACGATCGCATCGAGCGGCACCTGCGCTCCTCGTCGCAGCAGGCCGAGCAGTCGGATGCGTCGGATGCCCTTTATCAGGCGCTCAACGAGCTCCGCCGTTCGTTGCGTTAGTTCACTCTTCGACGGTCAAGGCTTCGATCGCGATGCTGACCGACCCGTCGCGGCCGAGCGCCGGTTGCCCCGCCATCGCGATATCCGCCACAATCCGGCGCGGTATTTGAAATTCCGCGTCGTCGAGACCCGTCCACAGTCGCTCCGCGATGGCCGAAGCACCGGGTCCGATAATGCGCAGGCCGAACTCGTGGCGCTCGCCTAAGAAGGTGAGCGATTGCCAATCGATTGAACGAACTTCGGTAAGCAAAATCCTATCGGCTGGAACGCCCGCACGGGCAATGAGCGCCCGGAGCAGGGACGATGCGGCCGGCGACATCGCAATCCGGTTCACTGTGCGCCCTCCAGATAGGCCCTCACTCGCGCGACGGTCGCTGGACGCGGGTCGCGGCCGTTCCTCAAGTCAAAGACGAACCTTGGATCTCCAACCGCGTCGCGCCCGAACCGGGTAGGAGCGATATCCCACAGCTTTAGAAACTTCTCTATTTCTCTTAACAAATGCACAGATCGATCCTCATTCGTCGAAACGACTCGGCGACCTGTCCATTTCCAACGCAATTCCTACTTGTCTAGGCAGTTACCTATCGTTTATGGGGCATTAATGAACTCGGACCCGCGCGGCTTTCTTGAACGGCTATGTGCCGAGCGCGGGGAGGACTTCGCGGGACTTTCCCGGATGCTCGGCCGCAATCCCGCCTACATCCAGCAGTTCGTCAGGCGCGGCGTGCCCAAACGATTGAAGGAGGAGGAGCGCCGCAAGCTATCGCGCTATTTCGGAATTCCTGAAGCGTTGCTGGGTGGTCCGGCCGAGGAGCCGCGGCAGCCAGGTGCCCTGATCGACGTCAAGCGGCACCCGGTGCGCGCCTCGGCTGGTCCCGGGGCGATCGTCAACGAAGGCATGGGCAAGCCCTACTTCGGCTTCGAGGAGCGTTGGCTCAAGGCGTTGACTGCAACGCCAGCCGCGAACCTTTCCATCGTTCGCGTTGAAGGCGATTCCATGTCGCCTACGCTCAACGACGGGGACGACATCCTGGTCGATCTCGGAGATGGGGCCGATCGGCTGCGCGACGGCATCTATGTGCTGCGCGTGGACGATGCGCTGGTGGTGAAACGGCTTGCGTTGAGCCCGATGGGGCGGCGGGTGACCGTGCAGTCCGACAATCCCGCTTACCCCGACTGGCCCGATTGCGGCCTCGACGAGATCAACTGCATCGGTCGCGTGATCTGGTCGGGGCGGAAGATCGTCTAACGCTTTTTGCGGCTGTCGATCAGCCAGAGACCGGCCGCAATTGCGATGCCCACACCGGTGCCGATGAGAATGCCTTTCATCGGATCGGCGATCGCGAGTCCTAGAGGATAGCCTGCCAGGATGCAGATGGTCAGGAAGCAGCCGCCGGCGCGCGTCGTGTTTCGCATGACGGCGCCCATGCCCGCCGGAAATGAAGATGGTCAACGCTCTGTTGACGACATTTGTCGGGACTACCTCAACCGGCCTGCGGTTACTGACCCTTCATGGACACGCCCTTCATTCACGGAAGGCTTGCGCTGGCGGACGCCGCGGAGC
>JBKPJK010000488.1:0-5114 GCA_046730635.1 Pseudomonadota bacterium
ATTCGCAATCGGTCATCCGCACCGGCAAGCTCGCCGTGAACCTCGACGCCAAGACGGTCGAGGTCGACGGCGCCCGCGTGCACCTGACGGGCAAGGAATATGCGATGCTGGAGCTGCTTTCGCTCCGCAAGGGCACGACACTGACCAAGGAGATGTTCCTCAACCATCTCTACGGCGGGATGGACGAGCCCGAGCTCAAGATCATCGACGTGTTCATCTGCAAGCTGCGCAAAAAGCTGAGCCTGGCTTGCGGCGGCGCCAATTACATCGAGACCGTGTGGGGCCGCGGCTATGTGCTGCGCGACCCGGATGAGGCGAGCGAGCCGATGCCGGAAGCGGCGGTCGCGTAAGACGCTCGCAAGTTCGTCAACAAAACGGGGCGTTTCGGCGCCCCGTTTTTTTGCGCTATGAGCGCGAAGCCCTCCGGAACAGCCAGGCGGATAGAAGGAGCGGACTGGCGATCATCGTTGTCGCGATCAACTCGCGCGCGTGACTGACATTGGCTTCCACTGGTGTGTGGGACGCAGCCACCACGAATGCGGCTGCGATGGCGGCCGTCGTCGCAAGCATCGCCACGGCCATGCCTCGGGCGCGGAATCGCGCGACCATCGCCCCTCCCAGGCCGACGAGCAGCGCATAAAAGAACAACTTATTGAACGGATTGCCCTCGTTGCCGACGATTCCGACGGCGAGATTGGCCCAGCTGATCAGGAATGCCGCGCCGATCGCAGCGGCAACGGCAAGCCGATAGGCCAGATTGTCCGTCAGCCTGGCCGCCAGCTCGACGACGGTGCAAACGACTCCGAGCATCAGTCCCATGACCAGGAAGTCCTCCGCGCTCCAATCGACCTCGCTCGTGAAGCGCATCGCAATGAATGGAACCGAGAGGGTTGCCCCCGCGCCGCCCCACAAGAGCAGGGTCCCCCGGCCTGACGGTTTCAGTCGGTCTGTTGCCATTGGTTTCTCTCCATGCATGACTGCATGTTCGTCTGCCTTCGCGGGCAGTGAAGGGCATGAGCAGAGAATGAGGTTTCGCTGAAAAATGGCCGAAAGCTTCGCCTTCGACCAATATGTGCTCGACCTGGACGACCGTCAGCTCAAGAAGGCCGGAGCCGCGATCGAGCTCAATGGCCGCTACTTCGATGCCCTCGCCCTGCTGGTGAAGGAGCGGGGCAAGCTCGTGTCCAAGGACCGGTTCCTCGAAACGGTTTGGCGCGGGGTTCCGGTCACCGACGAGGCGCTGACCCAGTGTGTCAGGACGCTCCGCCGCCAGCTGGGCGACGATGCGGCGAACCCGCACTTCATCGCGACGGTGCCCAAGCATGGCTATCGGTTCATTGCGCCGGTCGTCACTGTCGGGGAGCATTCGTCCGGCGCCTTGCCTCACCCCGCGGATCCAAAGTCTCAACCGTACAGGCTGGTCGTCGGCGCAGCGGGAACGGTCGGCGGGGGCATCGCGGGCTTCATCGGCGGGCTGATCTACGGCTTCCTGGGCGCCTCACAGCCGTTGCAGCCGGGCATGGGTGCCGCATCGGTGCTTCTGGTGCTTCTCTGCCTGACGATCCTGGTCGCGGTGCTGGGGGGAGCCGGCGTTTCCTTCGGCATCGTGCTGAGCGGGACGAGGCCGCGGTTTCGGCGCTGGGCGATTCTGGGCGGCGCTTTAGGCGGACTACTGGTCGGTGGGTTCACCAAATTGCTCGGCCTCGATGCGTTCAGCTTGCTGGTAGGCCGGTCGCCGGGGAATATCACGGGAGCGTTCGAAGGTTTGATTATCGGCGGCGGGGTTGGATTGGGGGCTTTCCTGGCCCAGCGGTCCACGTCGATCCGGCGAGGCGCGCTGGTCGCCGCAGCGTGCGGCGCCGGCGCAGGCCTTCTGGTCTCATTTCTCGGCGGGCGCTTGATGCTCGGCAGCCTGGACCTGCTTGCACGCCAGCTCCCAGGCTCGCGCTTGCGCCTCGACAATATCAGTCAGTTGCTCGGCGAAACGAGCGTTGGCCCGATCACGCACGCGGTGACCTGCGCGCTGGAAGGAGCTCTATTTGCAGGCGGAGTCGTGGGCGCGATGCTGACCGCGCGCCGCGAACTCGGATCACGCGTCGATCAGTAACCGATGCCTGGTGCGCCGCGTCGGGATCGCGAACGCGCCCGTCTCTTCGACCGGGGCATCCTCCTCATCCATTCGCCGCCAGCCGTCTCGGCCAAGACGCTCGAGCGGACGGAAGCTCGTTTTGTAGGCCATGCGGCTCGAGCCTTCGACCCAATAGCCGAGATAGACGTAGGGCAGCCCGGCGCGCGCCGCGCGGACGATATGATCGAGGATGATGAACGTCCCGAGTCCTTTCCGCGAGTCGGGCCCGACGTCGAAGAAGCTGTAGATCATCGAAAGGCCGTCCGTCTGCTGATCGCTGAGGCAGGCTCCGATCAGCCGTCCCTCGCGTCCGTCGACCGACGGTTCGCGATATTCGATGACGTAGGTCCGGACCGGCGTTTGCTCGACCATGTCGGCGAAATCGCCTTCGTCCATTTCCGCCATTCCGCCGCCGGGATGGCGTGCGGCGAGGTATCGACGGAGGAGGCCATATTGCTCATCCGTCGTCCACGGCTTGCACGCGCTGACCTCGAGATCGGCGTGGCGTCTCAATAACTTGCGCTGGGTCGCGTTGGGCTCGAACTCCGAAGCGAGAACGCGAACGGAGACGCATGCGGAACAGTCGATGCAGCTTGGCCGGTAAGCGACCGACTGGCTACGACGGAAGCCGATCCGACCGAGAGCCTCGTTCAACTCGCTGGCGTGACGACCGCTGAGTTCGGTGAAGACCTTCCGTTCCACCTTGCCCGGGAGATACGGGCACGGGCTAGGGTTCGTGACGAAAAACTTGGGAAAGCGGAAGGGTGCGCTCACCCGCGACCTCGCTCAAAAGTTACAGACCTCTTTATGCGGCTGGTAAACGCCGTTGAAAAGACTTTGGAAGCGTCAAATTCGACCGATGGCGGGCATTGTCCCGACCTAAGACAGTGAAACGTCGTGAAGGCGACGGAAAAGTCAGTCGAGATAGGCGCGCTCGACCTGGAAGCCGACGGCTTCGAGTCGAGCGACCACGTCGTCGATGGAGGCAGCGTCCCGCGCCTCGCATTCGACCTCGATCATCGTGTCCTTGGCGGGCAGTCGAGTGAAGATTCGGCTGTGCCGGATATCGATCACGTTGACGCCGGCTTCATAGACCTTGGCGGTAATCGCGGCGAGCGCTCCCGGCTGATCGTGGGCCGCGACCCGAAGCCGAGCGATCCGGCCCTGTCGGACGAGGTCGCGGACGAGGACGTTGGCGAGCAGGTGCGTGTCGATGTTTCCGCCGCAGAGGATCGTCGCAACCTTCTTGCCGGCAAAGCGCTCCTTGTCCGCAAGCATGGCAGCGAGTCCCGCGGCCCCGGCACCCTCCACCACCGTCTTCTCGATCCCAGCGAGCATCGCGACGGCGCGCTCCAGCTCACGTTCCGGCACGAGCACGACGTCGTTCGCGAGATCGCTCAGGATCCGGGACGTGAGCTCGCCCGGCTGCTTGACAGCAATGCCCTCGGCGAGCGTGTCGCCGCCAAGCGGCATCTGGCAATGCTGGATCGCGCATTTCATCGACGGATAGAGTTCGGCTTCGACACCAATCAGCTCGATATCCGGCTTGATCGCCCGCGCGGCGATCGAAATGCCGGACATCAGCCCGCCGCCGCCGATCGGAATGACGATCGTGTCGAGGTCCGGCGCATCTTCCAGCATCTCGAGGCCCAGAGTCCCCGCACCGGCGATGATCTGCGGATCGTCGAAGGCGTGGACGAACACGTAGCCGTTCTCGAGCGCGAGCTCGCGCGCCTTCGCGAAGGCATCGTCGACGATCTTGCCGTGAAGCACCACCGTCGCGCCGTGCCCCGCAGTCTGCGTCACCTTCACGGTGGGCGTCGATTCCGGCATCACGATGGTCGCGGGAATGCCGAGGCGCTTGGCATGATAAGCGACGGCTTGCGCGTGGTTGCCGGCCGATGCCGCTATCACTCCACGCGCGCGTTCCTCATCCGAAAGCTGCAGCAATTTATTGAGCGCGCCGCGCTCCTTGTAGGCGGCGGTGAACTGCAGATTCTCGAACTTCAGCCAGACTTCGGCACCGATGATTTCGGACAGGGTGCGGCTGACGAGCATGGGCGTACGGATGACCGCGCCCTTGATGCGCTCGGCTGCCGTGCGGATGTCGTCGATAGTGGGCGGCTGGAGTGTGGAGGTCTGGAGCATTGCGCGCGCGGACTAGCGGTTCCCTAACACGCGGACAATGCTAAGCCTCGGATATGCGTAAGACATTCATCGCGCTCGCAGCAGCGCTGCTCGCCTCTCCGGCCTGGTCCGACACGCTCATCGACCATGCAAATGGCATGCAGGTCGATGGCTCCGGCCGGCTGCAGCATTTCACCGGATTGCTGATCGGAAACGGCGGTAAGGTCGTTCGAGTGTTGCGAGCCGGAGATTCGCGGCCGAAGGCGGCTTCGATCGTCGATGCTCAGGGACGGACATTGCTTCCCGGAATGATCGACGGCCACGGCCATGTGACCGAGCTCGGCTTCTCCGCGCTCCAGCTTGATCTCGTCGGCACGAAATCGCTTGCCGAGCTGCAGGAGAGGCTTCGCAACTATGCAGCCGCTCATCCCGATGCGCGGTGGATCATCGGCCGCGGCTGGAACCAGGAGCTGTGGCCCGATAAACGGTTCCCGACCGCGGCGGATTTGGATGCCGTCGTATCCAACCGGCCCGTCATCCTCGGCCGCGTCGACGGGCACGCCCTCGTAGCGAACACGGCGGCGATGAAGGCTGCGGGAGTGACTGCGACAACGCCGGCGCCCGCAGGAGGTCGCATTGAAAACGGGCTCTTCGTCGACAACGCGATGAGCCTGATCAACAAGAGCGTGCCAGCTCCCACCGCCGCCGAACTCGATGAGGCGCTTTCGAAGGCGCAGGAGATCCTGCTCGGCTACGGTGTGACAGGTGTCGGGTCGATGAGCACCACGCTCGGCGACTGGCAGGCTATGAGGCGCGCGGGAGAAGCGCGACGTCTTTCGGTCCGGCTCATGGTCTACGC